>NZ_JBFTPJ010001363.1:0-1005 GCF_056398445.1 Variovorax sp. 01T439_2 | reverse complement strand
GGCCAGCGCCGCGCGTGCCGGGCCGACATGCAGCGAGCGCAGCGCCAGTTCCATGGCGGTCAGCTCGGCCACCGCCGCGAGCGCCGGCGGCAAGTCGCGCACGTCGAGCGGCGCCAACGCGGCCCGCGCCGCCTCGAGCCGGCCGAGCAGCAGCAACTGGCGCGCCGCGATGAGCCGCGCCTGCAGCGCGTTGGCACGGTCGGCGTGCGCTTCGAGCGTGGCCGCCGCCGCAGCCAGCGCGCGCGGCGAGCCGCCGAGATCGCGCATGGCCATCGCCACCTCGGCCTCGGCCACGACGCAGCGCGCGCGCGCCAGTTCCTCGTGGGCGCCAAAACCGCGCGCGGCGCGCCGCAGCAGTTCGCGCGCGCGCGGATGCTCGCCGAGCTGCGCCATCGCAATGCCGCGCAGGGCCAGCGCCGGCGGGTCGTCGCGCAGCGCGACCCGCTTGAGCGCGCCAAGCGCGTCGCCGGCGGCCAGGGCGCGGGCGGAGGCGGCAATCAGGGAATCCATGGGGCGAGGCTACACCGGCGCCAACACCGATCTCGGCCTGCAACAGGTCTTTCGAACGCTTGAGGGGATCGCGGTCCGGATATTTCTCCAACGTCAGCTTGACGTCCACGAAATCCATGGGATGCATGGTGTTCATGAGCGCCATCTCACCGGTCGTGGAGACCACATCTGCTGACCGTGGAGAGGCGAGGCCTCGCTTCCTTTCACTGCAAACAGACGATTTCAAAGAACATKGTGAAAGTCCATATAAGTCAACCGTTTAGATAGAAATCTCAAGGCAAGACACTGTGGTTTCTGACGGCCATTGGCTGGCCGTCTCCTCTCAATGAACCTGCTTTATGAAGCCTGGCTTCACAAGGCATGCAATATTCGCCACTGTTTCTTTCTGATGCTTCTTCCTACAGTCGCCTCCAGCGCCGACCGGCGCCCCCACCCCACGAAGAAGAACGGACCCCACCATGAGCGCGCTCAATGTCAACGGCCGCGACCACACGG
>NZ_JBFTPJ010001362.1:0-1008 GCF_056398445.1 Variovorax sp. 01T439_2 | reverse complement strand
ATCTCGAATATTAGGCCATCAAGAACTCGCATTCAGGTTCAACCGTAGAGTGATCCGGGCTATTCGAGACCCCTTTTGGCTTGAGGCTGACGGTCTACCCTATTTTTCCATGCAGTCGTAAGTTGCGGTGACTCCCTTTAGGAGCGGCGGAAACTTGCCAACAAAGCCTCGCCTGATAGCCTCCCCGAAACCAACCGGTTCTTCCCTCCTCCTTCATGGAGGACAGCGCCGACGCTTCGCACTGGCAGGAGCTTGAGACGGGAGGACGGGGCATGCGGCGTATGGCTCGACGCTTTGCGAAGGAGGCCGCAACATTCTTGCGAGCGGCACCGCGACATCAAGCCGAGCGAATGGCAGTCCACTTCAATTTTCGATAGGCCCTTCGGATTTGCTGAGGCGGAGGTCGGATCGCGCGTACAGCCTCCCCGTCGGCACGGAGCAGCAATCCGTGACTTTGTTTGCAGAATTGGTTTTAAGTAATAAGCACTTGCGGCGGCAAGGTGTACTTGAAGCTACATTTTGTAAACCAAAAAAGGGCCGGCATTTTTGGCAGAGCAAGCGCCGGCAATCGGAGAATCGAATGCCGCTCTTGTTCTTGATGAGGCTGCAGCAGGTGCAGCTTCCGGTTCGGGTTGCTGACCCGGATGAAGTTCGGTACGTCTCGGTGCTTTTGGCCACAGGCCTGATCGAAGCCGAGATCAACGCTCTCGGGTCGAGCGCGCGATACGCCGCATCACAGGTGGCAACGGTGATCCGCATCACGGAAGACGGCCTTGCCGAGATCGCGAAGATGGGCGACGTTCCCGAATTCGTGAAGACTTCCATGCGATTCGCCCGAGGGTTGCGTTTAATGTGACCGGAGATGCTTCGGCTGCTGCTTAGCCCATCTTTGGCAGCCAAGCGCCGAAGTCGAGGACTGAGCCGCTCTTTTTCTTGGCCTTCGCCGGCCCGGGCTCGTCCTCGTGTGGCCCAACACCAAGAGCGTCGACCATCTTCTGCAACTCGAGC
>NZ_JBFTPJ010001361.1:0-1011 GCF_056398445.1 Variovorax sp. 01T439_2 | reverse complement strand
AGGCCGCGCTGTTCGCGGTCGACGAGTATTTCGACAACAGCGGCCAGCGCCTGCCGCTGATCATCAGCGGCACCGTGACCGACGCCTCGGGCCGCATCCTGAGCGGCCAGACCGTCACCGCGTTCTGGCACAGCGTGCGCCATGCGCAGCCGCTGGCCATCGGGCTCAACTGCGCGCTGGGCGCGGCGCTGATGCGGCCCTACATCCAGGAACTGGCCAAGGTGGCGGGCGACACCTTCATCAGCTGCTATCCGAACGCGGGCCTGCCCAATCCGATGAGCGAGACCGGCTTCGACGAGACGCCCGACGTCACCTCGCGGCTGCTGCACGAGTTCGCGGCCGAAGGGCTGGTCAACATCGTGGGCGGCTGCTGCGGCACCACGCCGGACCACATCGCGGCGATCGGCCGGGCCGTGGCGCCGATGACCGGCCGGCTGTTGAACAACAGCGCCGGCTTCTACCGCGAAGCAGCGTAGCCGGCGCGGCCGGGCGGTCGCGCTCCCGGCTGATTGACGGCATCCGGGCCGCCGCCTAGGCTGGCGGCGCAAAGGAAGCCTCGTCATGAACAACAAACTCTCCATGCGCTGGATCGGCATCGGCGCCGTTGCGCTCGCCTTGCCGATGGCCGCCGCGGCGCAGCAGGCCTTCACGCGCGGCGCGGTCAACCTGCGGGCCGGGCCCTCGGGCGACTATCCGCTGGTGGCGCGGCTCGGCCCGGGCCAGCCGCTCGACGTGATCGGCTGTACCGGCGGCTACAGCTGGTGCGACGTGGTGCTGCCCGACGGCGGGCGCGGCTGGGTCTGGGCCCGGAGCCTGGACTACGCCTACCAGGAGCGGCGCGTGCCGCTGGCCAGCTACGCCGCGGTGATTGGCGTGCCCGTCGTCACCTTCGTGATCGGCAGCTACTGGGCCGACTACTACCGCGACCGGCCCTGGTACGGCGAGCGCCGCTGGTGGGGCGGCCGGCCGCCGCCGCCGCCGATGCCCGGCTGGCGTCCCCCGCCGCCGGTG
>NZ_JBFTPJ010001360.1:0-1014 GCF_056398445.1 Variovorax sp. 01T439_2 | reverse complement strand
GTTCACCACCTGCGCCTGCACCGACACGTCGAGCGCGGACACCGGCTCGTCGCAGACGATCAGCTTGGGGTTGAGCGCCAGCGCGCGCGCAATGCCCAGCCGCTGCCGCTGGCCGCCCGAGAACTCGTGCGGAAACTTCTTCGCCGCCTCGGGCCTGAGGCCCACGCGCGAGAACAGCCACTGCACGCGTTCGCGCCGCTCGGCCGCCGTGCCCGTGCCGAAGCTGCTGAAGTTGCGCATCGGCTCGGCCACGATGTCGCCGGCCGTGAGGCGCGGGTTGAGCGAGGCGTACGGGTCCTGGAAGATGATCTGCAGCTGGCGCCGGCGCAGCCGCATCTCGCTGGCGGAGAGCGTCAGCAATTCCTCGCCTTCGAGCTCCACAGAGCCCGAGGTCGGCTCCACCAGCCGCATCACCGACTTGGYGGTGGTCGTTTTGCCGCAGCCCGATTCGCCGACCAGCGACAGCGTTTCGCCGCGCGCCACCGAGAACGAGACGCCGTCGACTGCCTGGATCGCGGGCCTGGCCGGCCGCAGCCAGCGCTTGGGCGAGAGGTAGTGCTTGCGCAGGTTGCGCACCTGGAGCAGCGGGGCTGCGGTTGTCGTGGTCATGCGCTCACCTCGGCGGCATCGGCCCATTGTTCCTCGACGGCGAAGCAGGCCACCACGTGGTCGCCGCCCTGCAGTGTGAGCTGCGGCGTCTCCGCGCGGCAGCGCTCGCGCGCATGGCTGCAGCGCGCCGCAAAGGCGCAGCCGCGGCCCAGCTCGTGCGCGGCCGGCACCAGCCCCGGGATCTCGGCCAGCCGCGTGCTCGCGGTGTTCATCGCGGGCATCGAAGCCATCAGCGCGCGCGTGTAGGGGTGCAGCGGCCGGTCGAACAGGTCGACCACGTCGGCCTCTTCGACCTTCTTGCCGGCATACATCACGACCACGCGGTCGCAGCTCTCGGCCACCACGCCGAGGTCGTGCGTGATCATCACCACGCCCATGCCCAGTTCCTTCTGCAGCCGCTTGATG
>NZ_JBFTPJ010001359.1:0-1014 GCF_056398445.1 Variovorax sp. 01T439_2 | reverse complement strand
GTCGAGCATCGCGCGCTGGCGGGCGTCGAGCTTCAGTGTCTGTACCGCGTTCATCGCAAGGCTCCCCAGGCAGAGCCTGATTCGTTCAATCGCAGGCTCATGACGACCGCATCCTCGCGCTTGCCTTCATGGGCCGGGTAGTAGCCCTTGCGCACGCCCACGCTGCGGAAACCCTGGCGCATGTAGATGTCGAGCGCGCGCCGGTTGCTCTGGCGCACCTCGAGCCAGAGCCACTGCGCGCCCTGCGCGCGCGACCAGCCGGTCAGCGCCTCGAGCATCAGCGGCGCCCAGCCCTGGCGCTGGAAGGCCGGCGCCACGGTGATGTTGAGCAGGTGCACTTCGTCCACGCCCTTCATGGCGACGAAGTAGCCGATCAGCGTCTCGCCCAGGCTGGTGAGCGGCGTGCCCAGGTCGGGCCGCGAAACCGGGGCCAGCAGGCACTGGCAGTGGTAGCCGACCGCCATCGAATCGATGAAGTTGGCCCGCGTCCAGGGATGGCTGTAGGCCGTCTGCTCGACCGCGCAGACGGCATCGAGCCGCTCGACGGTGAGCGGCTCGAGGCGGGCTTCGACGGGCTGGAGGACGGCGCTCATTCAATGACCTTCGTGCTTCGCACTGCGGCGCGAGCTTGCTTGGGGCGGCCCGGCGCGGCGCTCATGACTGGTTGGCAACAGGTGGACCCGCCAGGGCGGCCGCCTTGATGGCGGCGCGCTCATCGGTGGTTTGCGCCACTTTATCGCGAACATAGAGCGGCCAGGCATGTGCCGCATCCACCGTGCGCCCCGCGGCCAGCAGCGCGGGCGCCAGCCGCAGCATGGCGGTGGCCGTGGGCAGCACCTCGTGGCGCGCCGCGGCCGGGGCCAGGCGCGGGCCGTAGGCGGCAAAGGCGTTGCCGGCAAGGGACCAGCCGGCGGGCACTTCAAGCGCCTCGGGCGCGAGCAGCAGCGGCTCGCCGTCCGCGCCGCCCAGCGCCCCGCCGCCATCGAAGTCGTAGCGCGCGGCATAGAGCTGGTC
>NZ_JBFTPJ010001358.1:0-1015 GCF_056398445.1 Variovorax sp. 01T439_2 | reverse complement strand
GGTCAAGGACGAGGCCGGACGAAGGCTGGCGGCCGAGCAGTCGGCGCGCGGCCGCAGCGCGGCCCGGTCGATGGGCATCGCCATTGCGGCGGTCGCGGTGCTGGTCGCCGGTGTCTTCGGCGTCATGGCCTATGTCGTGGACCGCAACCAGCCGGAGCGGGCCTCGATGCCGCGCACGATTCCGGGCGAAGGCCTCCGGCTCGAGGCACGTCAGGTGCTGGCGGGCAGCGGCAGTCTGGCGCAGCCCTGGCTGCTGGTGACGGCGCGCAACGAGAGCGGTAGCGCGATCGAGCGGCCGAAGGTCAATGCGATCTTCTACGACCGCGACAGCCGCATCGGCGAACAGAGCGAATCGGTGCCGATCGGTACGCTGATGCCCGGTGAGACAGCGCCGGTGCTGATCAAGCTGCCGAGCGACCAGACCGTCACGCGCTACGAGCTGCAGGCCGATGCGCTGTCGACGCCCTTCTGGACGACCGAGGGTCCGCCGCTGCAGTTCACGCGCGTGCGCCTGGTGCAGCAGGCGGACGAGGTGTGGCTGTTCGGCCGCCTCGCCAACGCGCGCAAGGACGCCCTGGCGCTGACCATCGTCGAAGTGCTGGTCACGCTGTACGACGAGGCCGGAACGGTCATCGGCGTCGGGCGGGGCTTCTCGCAGGCCACCGAACTCCGGCCCGGCGAACGCACCGCCGCGGAAGTGCGCATCGAGCGCCTGGGCAACCGCAAGGTGCCGATCGCGGCATGGGACTACCGCATCGACTACAGCCTGACCGAAGGCGCGCAGCAGGCCAAGAAGCGCGTGCTCGCGAGCAGCAGCCGCGTGATCCGCACGGCCGGCGCGCCCGAGATGCTGCGTGCGTCGCAGCGCCTGAGCAGCGCGGACCTGCTGGCCGACAGCGGCGCCGAGCAGGTCGACAAGGCGCGCTGAGGTTGCCGCGGGCCGGGCTACTTTCTCCTGCGCCCCGATGACGCCGGCGGCGCCGAGGTCTGCGAAGGCGCCGCGCCGCCATCCACG
>NZ_JBFTPJ010001357.1:0-1016 GCF_056398445.1 Variovorax sp. 01T439_2 | reverse complement strand
GAGATAGGCATCGACCTGCTCCGCCGCAAGCTCGTGCGCGGCGGCCGACGAGCCGCCGAACCACACCGGCGGATAAGGCTCCTGCACCGGCGGATAGAGCAGCTTCGCGCCCTTCACGCTCAGGTGCCGGCCCTCGTAGTCGAAGGCCTGCCCGCTGTGGCTGCGCGCAAGGATCTCGCGCCAGATGCGGATGAACTCGGCCGATTGCTCGTAGCGCTGCGCATGGTCCAGGTACACGCCATCGCCTTCGAGCTCGGCCTGGTCGCCGCCGGTGACCAGGTTCACGAGCAGGCGGCCGCCCGAGAGGCGGTCGAATGTCGCGGCCATGCGCGCCGCCAGGCTGGGCTGGTGCAGGCCGGGGCGCACCGCCACCAGGAACTTGAGGTTCTTGGTCGCGCCGATCAGGCTCGAGGCAATCACCCACGGGTCTTCGCAGGAACGGCCGGTGGGAATCAGCACGCCTTCGTAGCCGAGCTGGTCGGCCGCGCCCGCGATCTGCTGCAGGTAGGCCAGGTCGATGGGCCGCGCACCTTCGCTGGTGCCGAGATAGCGGCTGTCGCCATGGGTGGGGAGAAACCAGAATATCTGCATGTGTCGTCTTTCGGTGGTGCTGCGTCAGATCGCGAACAAGGCGCCGCGCACGCGGGGCAGCGCGCAGCGCGAGCGCGGCGATGCGGCGCGCACACGCTGCCGCTCGGCAAGGCCCCAGGCGCGCGTGGTCGTGGCCAGCACGCGGGCGGCGCGATCGCGCAAGGCTTCCGGCATCACGCGATGCCCGCCGCAGCGGCCTCGAGCACGCTGATCCTTCGGGGGATCAGCTTCAGGTCGAAGAAGGTGTCGGCGATCTTCTGCTGCTCGGCAAGCACGGCCTTGCTGATGGGACTGGTCCCGTAGGCCGCGCGTGCCACCGTCAGTTCGGCCACCGGTTTCGGCAGGCCCCACAGGGCCGCGAACTCGGCGGCAAGATCGTCCTTGTGGGCGGTGCCCCAGACGTCGACCTTGTTGATCTCCTCGAT
>NZ_JBFTPJ010001356.1:0-1022 GCF_056398445.1 Variovorax sp. 01T439_2 | reverse complement strand
CCCCTGCCCCCCTGCACCCATTGCTCCAACGTCGACAGCACCTGCGTATCGAAACCGCGGCCCGCGCCCTGGTAGGCGAAGGTGGCGTCGGTGAAGCGGTCGCACAGCACCACGTCGCCGCGCGCCAGCGCCGGCTCGATGACCTGCACGATGTGGTCGCGCCGCGCCGCGAACACCAGCAGCGATTCGGTCAACGGGTCCATCGCCTGTTCGAGGACGAGCCCGCGCAGGGTTTCGGCCAGCGGCGTGCCGCCGGGCTCGCGCGTGCGCACGACCGTGCGGCCGCGGGCCTTGAAGAGCGCCTCCATCGCGTCGAGATGGCTCGACTTGCCGGCGCCATCGATGCCCTCGAGCGTCAGAAACAAGCCTTCACTCATTGCGCAACTTTCGGTTTGGGTTCGCCGCCGCCGCGCTGGTAGCGGTTGACCGCGCGGTTGTGGTCGTCGAGCGAACTGCTGAACTGGCTGGTGCCGTCGCCGCGCGACACGAAGTACAGCGACTTGCTCTGCGCCGGCTGTACCGCCGCCAGCAGCGCGGCCTTGCCCGGCATGGCGATGGGCGTGGGCGGCAGGCCGCCGCGGGTGTAGGTGTTCCAGGGGGTATCGGCCAACAGGTCCTTCTTGCGCAGGTTGCCGTCGAATGCGGTGCCCAGGCCGTAGATCACGCTCGGGTCGGTCTGCAGCGGCATGCCGGCGCGCAGCCGGTTGACGAAGACGGCGGCGATCTCGGCGCGGTCCTTGGCTTTTCCTGTCTCCTTTTCGACAATGCTGGCCAGGATCAGTGCCTGATCCGCCGACTGGAGCGGCAAATCGGCCGCCCGGGCAGCCCACGCGGCTTCGAGCTTCTTGTCCATGGCCCGCATGGCGCGCTGCAGCAGCGCGATGTCGGTCGAGCCCTTCGAATAGGTGTAGGTGTCGGGGAAGAAGCGGCCCTCGGGATGCACGCCGGGCCGGCCCAGTTTGGCCATCAGCGCATCGTCTGGCAGGCCGACGGTTTCGGGCTTGAGCTGCTCGGCCTTGGCG
>NZ_JBFTPJ010001355.1:0-1024 GCF_056398445.1 Variovorax sp. 01T439_2 | reverse complement strand
CTTCCCGCCCCGGCATTGGCAAAGACGACGTCGAGCGTTCCGCGCTCGGCCTTCACCGCCGCGTAGAGCCGGTCGAGGTCGGCCTCGTCGGAGACCGAGCCCTTCACGGCGCGGGCATTGGGCCCGAGTTCGGCCACGGCGGCGTCGAGCGCTTCCTGCCGGCGGCCGAAGATGAAGACGAAGGCGCCCTCCTCGATGAAGCGCTTTGCCGCGGCGCGGCCGATGCCGGTGGCGCCGCCGGTGATCACGGCGGTCTTTCCATTCAGTCTGGTCATGTCATGGGATCCATAGTTGAAGTTGCACGGAAGCAGGGAACTGCTTGAGAACAAGTATGGAGTTCTGATAACCTAAGGACAAGTATGCACTTTTTGGTAAGTATGAAAAAATGACGACGCCTTCTTCTCATCCAACCTGCGGTACCGGCGGCTTCTCCTGCGGGCTCGACGCCACGCTGCGCATCATCTCGGGCAAGTGGAAACCGTTGATCCTGTTTTTCCTGCGCGACGGCCCGAGGCGCTACGGCGAACTCAAGCGCTTGATCGAAGGCGTCAGCGACAAGGTCCTGATCCAGCATCTGAAGGATCTGGAGGCCGATCGCGTGCTGGCGCGGACCGACTACAAGGAGGTACCGCCGCGCGTGGACTACGCGCTGACCCCGCTCGGCCGCAGCCTGGCCGAAGCGATCGTTCCGCTGTGCACCTGGGGAACCGAGCACATGGCGGAAGTGGCAAGCATCTTCGCCAAGCGCGAAACTTTGTCCTAGCGGGATGGAGAAGAGCCGCTGAGTCGGAAGACCCTCCGCATTCGCGGGAGGGCGGCTGGTGGAATTCTTCCGATCAGAGTGTCAGGCTGCGCGGCAGCGGCCGGACGCGGCATCGTTCTTCACTCCCACTCGATCGTCGCAGGCGGCTTGCTCGACACGTCGTAGGTCACGCGATTGATCCCGCGCACTTCATTGATGATGCGCCCCGACACCTTCTTGAGCAGCGCGTACGGCAGTTCGGCCCAGTCGGCGGTCATGAAG
>NZ_JBFTPJ010001354.1:0-1032 GCF_056398445.1 Variovorax sp. 01T439_2 | reverse complement strand
GTCCAGCTCCAGCCCATGAGCCAGGGCGTGAGCAGCGCCACCGCAATGGCCAGCACGAAGACCGCGGGCGTGTAGACGGCCGCGAACCGGTCGACGAAGCGCTGCGTGGGCGCGCGCGTGCCCTGCGCCTCTTCGACCGCATGGATGATGCGCGCGAGCGTGGTGTTGGCCGCCACCGCGGTGACGCGGAATTCGAGCGCGGCCGTCTGGTTGATGGTGCCCGCGAACACCGGGTCTCCCACCGCCTTGTCGACCGGAATGCTCTCGCCCGTGACCGGCGCCTGGTCGATGGCGCTCGCCCCTTCGGTCACCACGCCGTCCAGCGGCACGCGTTCGCCGGGCCGGATGCGCACCACGGCATCGAGCGCCACCGCATCGGCCTTTTCCGTCTTCCAGCGACCGTCGGGCTGCCTGACCTCGGCCAGTTCGGGCGTCAGCGCCAGCAGGCCCTGGATGGCGTTGCGCGCGCGGTCGACGGCGCGCGCCTCGATCAGCTCGGCAATGGCATAGAGCGCCATCACCATCGCGGCCTCGGGCCATTGCCCGATCAGGAAGGCGCCCGTGACCGCCACGGCCATCAGCGCGTTGATGTTCAGGCGCCCGCGCAGCAGCGCGGCAAACCCCTTCTTGTAGGTGTCGAGGCCGGCCAGTGCGATGGCCGCGAGCGCGAGCCCCATCTCCGCCGCCATGGACCCGGCGCCCTCCGGTGCGAGAAAGGCAACGGCCTCGGCCGCGATGGCGAGCACCAGCGCGGCAACGAGGCGCACGAGGCCGCTGCTCATGCCCGCGATGCCTGCAGAGGCTGCCGCCGGCTGCGCACCGTCGGCCGGCCTGCCTGCCGCGTCGTTCAACGGCTCGGGCTTGAAGCCTGCCTTGCGGATGGCGTCGAGCGCACCGGGCAAGGCGCCTTCGTCGGCCGTGATGGCCATGGTGCGTTCGCCGAGACGAAAGCGCAGCCCGCGCACACCCGCGACCGGTTCGAGCGCGCGCCGGATCTCGGACTCTTCGACCGCGCAGTCCATCGTGGGAATG
>NZ_JBFTPJ010001353.1:0-1035 GCF_056398445.1 Variovorax sp. 01T439_2 | reverse complement strand
GCCGGGCGCGCGCATTCTGCTGCGCGCCGATGGCGAGAGCCAGGTCAAGGCCGTGCTCGCGGCGGTCGACGCCATCGAGGCCTTGGGCATCGACCCSTGCGCGGTGGCCGTCACGTACTGGCGCACGGTCGGCAATCGGCTGGCTGCGCGCCAGCCGCTGCCGGCCTACACCGCCGARCGGCATGCGGCRCATCTGGCGCGCGGGGCGCTGCGATGACACCGCGCCTGCTCTTCGCCTGYATGRGCGTCRGCCTGGCTGCGCTGTGCGCGCCSGCCGYCRTGCCGGTSGCGACACGCGATCGCGTGCTCGTGGTCTACAACCCGAGCGACAGCTTGCCGCGCGGTTGGTACCGCATCGACGGCCTGGACAGTGCAGCCTCGCTGCACGTCGGCAGCATCGTGCTGGCACGGCTTCCGGCCGACGTGGCCGCCTTCGCGGCACGGCGCGGCTACCTGCCGAGCGGCGTGCCGATCCTCAAGCGCATTGGCGCCCGTACGCCGCAATCGGTGTGTGTTTGCGATCAGCTCGTGCGCATTGACGGTGCCGTGGCGGCGAGCCTGCGAACGCATGACAGCGCGCTTCGCCCATTGCAAGCCTGGTCGCAGTGTCGTCCCCTCGCAGCAGACGAGTTGTTCCTGCTCGGTGACACGAATCCGGCGTCGTTCGACAGCCGGTATTTCGGGCCCATCTCTGCGTCGGCCGTGCTTGGGGTCGCGCGGCCTTTGTGGACATGGAGTGCGCCATGAACTGCGCGGCTTCCTGCGACCAAGCACGCTGCCGAACTGCAGCCGGACGTGCGTCCGCGCTGTACTCCGTCGTGCAGAGGGCCCGCCGCCAGGGTGCAGCGCGAGCTGCACCACCGCGGACCTTCGGGCAGCGTTGCGCACCCCGTGCGCGGCTGGCGGCAAGTCGGAGCCGGGAGCGCATGCGGAGGGCGGAGACGGAGGGCCAGATAAAAGGGGCGACACGCCGCCACCCGCGAAGCCCGTCTGCACGTAATGTGGGCGCGGCACGGCACCGGTTGGTGCCGGTGC
>NZ_JBFTPJ010001352.1:0-1036 GCF_056398445.1 Variovorax sp. 01T439_2 | reverse complement strand
ATGGTGGGCTTGGCTTGCTGTGCAGTGCTTGGGGTCTGTGCCGAAGCATTGAACGTGAAGGCGCCAGCCAGTGCCATGAAGCCCACGGCGGCCAGGGTGCGGGCGAAGCGGCGGCTGAGATTTTTCATTTGGTTTTTCCTGCGGTTGAAGTGAAGGGCAATGAAGAGTGATCGCCTTTTGCAACCCGTGACGAGCGCGGCGGGGCAAAGCACGGCCGCGTTTATAGGGCCCGCCTCCACGTGCACTGCAGATGTCTGTATGCCACTGTGTCGGCCCGGCAGGGCGACATGAACAAATACACGGATGCCTCGCCGATGAAACGTAGTGTGGGCGTCCGGCCGTGCAGATACACAGGCATACGGAACCCCGTTTGCAAGCGGCAGGGGCGCTGAAAAATCCACGCGTTCAGGCGCCGCGGAGCCTTCACGCCCGGCGGCAATTTCCAACGCACAAGGTCCACCACCTCATGAATCGAAACAACACAACGCGCCATGCGCGCCCGTCTTCATGCCAAGGCACGCTGGCAAAGCTCACCGGCCTCGGCCTGCTTGCGCTCGCGGCAGCGGCCGGCGTCTTCGCCGCAACCTCCAGCGCGGCGGAGGAGGACGCGAAGACTTCGGATGCCTCGCCCTTGTACGGTGTCACCATTCCCAAGGGCTACCGGCAGTGGCAGCTGATTGCGCCGGCAATCGAGGCGGAGCCGTTGAACGAGCTGCGCGTGGTGCTCGGCAACGCCAAGGCGATCCAGGCCTACGACCAGGGCACGCTGCCCTTCCCCGACGGAACCATCCTCACCAAGCTGGCATGGAAGCATGTGCAGTCGCCGGAATTCGCGCCTGCGTCGATCCCAGGCGCAGCGACCACCGTGCAGGTGATGGTGAAGGACTCGAAAAAATACGCGGCCACGGGCGGATGGGGATTCGGCCGCTTCGTCGACGGCAAGCCCGCGGACCTGGCGCAGCACCAGACCTGCTTCGCCTGCCACCAGGCGCTGGTGAAGAACCACGACTACGTGTTCACGCGGCTTGCGCGCTGA
>NZ_JBFTPJ010001351.1:0-1038 GCF_056398445.1 Variovorax sp. 01T439_2 | reverse complement strand
GGCCTCGTGATCGCGCTGCGCGACGGCATCTACCGGGCGCGCGAGTGGGGTGGTGAACTTGTCGCCATCGCGCGCGTGGATCACGACGTGCGCACCATGCGCTTCAACGACGGCAAGTGCGACGCGCTCGGCCGCTTCTGGAGCGGTTCGATCAACGAGGCCAAGGACCGCGCCAACGCCGCGCTCTACTGCCTCGATGCACGGCCCGGCAGCGGCGTGGCGCCGGCCCTCACGCAGATGGCCAACCAGGTGACCACGGCCAACGGGCTCGCGTTCTCGCCCGATGCGCGCACCTTGTACTGGGCCGATACGCCCGCGCACCAGGTGCGCGCCTGGAACTGGGACGCGGCGGCCAACACGCTTTCGCAGCCCCGCGTGTTCCACCAGTTCGACGCCAAGCCCGAAGGCTGGACCCCCGATTCGTCGACGCTGCGCTACGAAGGCCGCCCCGATGGCGCCACGGTCGATGCACAGGGCCACTACTGGGTCGCGATGTTCGAAGGCGCGCAGCTGCTGCGCCTTGCGCCTTCGGGCGAGATCGTGGCCGCCGTTCCTGTGCCGGCCCAGTGCCCCACCATGCCCTGCTTCGGCGGCGACGACCTGAAGACGCTCTTCGTCACCACCGCCCGCAAGGGCCGCCCCGCCGCCGAGATCGAGCGGCTGCCGGCGTCGGGCACGGTGATCTCGATGCGGGTCGATACGCCGGGGTTGCCCGTCAGCTTCTTCGAGGACTAGGGGTGAATCCCATGACTCGATGCGTCGTGCATGACGTGCTTTGTTCGGGGCGCGCTCCCGCCGACGGGGTACCTTGCTCCGCGAATGTCCCCCGGCCTGCGGCCTCCTCCTTGATTTCGCTGCGCAAGGCACCCCATCAGCGGGTGCGTTATGCGCAGCGGTCGTTGATCAGCGATGCACAACGAGCGTGCCCTCGCGCACAGGGCATCGGGTGCTCCCCGCAGCGAAATAAAGGAGGAGCCGAAGGCGGGGGACATTCGCGGAGGGGCGTACCCGGTGGCCTGTGCACGCGCCCTGAACAAC
>NZ_JBFTPJ010001350.1:0-1042 GCF_056398445.1 Variovorax sp. 01T439_2 | reverse complement strand
GTCGATGCAGGAGCAGGCCGCGAGCCTGGTGGAAGCCGTGAGCGTGTTCAGGCTCGAAGGCGGGGCCCAAACCCTGCATGCGCAAGCGCCGCGCACGCCCGAGGCGCCGGCCCGGCCGCTCGCGAAGCCGCGCAAGAAGGAAGCCATGGCCTCCGCCGCGCCGCTGACCCTGGCCGGCGGCGCCGCGGGTGCCGCGGGCGATTGGACCGAGTTCTAGACACCCCCCACAAGAGAGAACCGATGAAAGCCGCAGCCACGGACTCGTCCCAGCCAATGCGCCCCTTCGTCTCGCTGGCGCGCACGCTCACCGTCAGGGCCGCCCTTGCCATTCTTCTGGTGACGGCGCTCCTGCTTGCGGCGTTCTATGCAATCGGCTCCGCGCAGCAGCAGCGCAGTGCCGCGCAGTACGCCAATGCCAAGGCCGAAGCAATTGCGCGGTCGCTCGACATCTTCGACCGCACCATGCAGCTGACCGCGGAGAACGCGTACGGCGTCTTCCGGCGCCAGTTCGCGGCCACTTTCGTTGTCGAAGATGCGGCCCAAGGCATCGTGAGCAGCTACGGCACGCAGATCAATGGCGCGAGCACGAGCGAGGTGGATGCCTTCGCGCGGGATTTTCCCGGCGCCAACGCCACGGTGTTCGTGGCGCAGGGCGAAGACTTCCGCCGCATCACGACCTCGGTCAAGAAGGAGAACGGCGAGCGCGCCATCGGAACGCTGCTCGACCGCAAGAGCGCAGCGTATCCGGTGCTGCGCTCGGGCAAGAAATTCATCGGCCGCGTCATGCTGTTCGGGCGCCCCTTCATGACGGTCTACGAGCCGGTGCGCGACGCCGCGGACCAGGTCGTCGCCGTGCTCTACATCGGCCTGGACATCTCGCAGCAGCAGGCTTCCTTCGGCGAAGCGGTGGGCCAGAGCCGGATCTTCGACATGGGCGGGCTCTACATCGTCAACCCGGGCGCAGACCCTGCCGCTGCCACGCTCGTGTTCCATCCGTCGGCGGCCGGCAAGAAGCTGTCGGAGGTTCTGCAGGGTGCGGATC
>NZ_JBFTPJ010001349.1:0-1045 GCF_056398445.1 Variovorax sp. 01T439_2 | reverse complement strand
CCGAAGGCACGGCACGGCGCTGGTTCGAGGCCACCGGCTGCCCGATGATCGAAGGCTGGGGCATGAGCGAGACCTGCGCGATCGGCACCAACAACCCGGTGTCGAACACCAGCTTCACCGGCACCATCGGCTTGCCGCTGCCCAGCATCGAGATCGCCATCAAGGACGACGAAGGCAACTCCCTGCCCGTCGGCACGCCGGGCGAGCTCTGCATCAAGGGGCCCAACGTCATGACCGGCTACTACAACCAGCCCGCCGAGACCGCCGCTGCCTTCACGCCCGATGGCTTCATGCGCACCGGCGACATCGCCGTCATGCAAGAGGATGGTTACAGCCGCATCGTCGACCGCAAGAAGGACATGATCCTGGTGAGCGGCTTCAACGTCTTTCCGAACGAACTGGAGAACGTCATTTCGCTGTGTCCCGGCGTCGTCGAGTGCGCGGCTGTCGGTGTGCCCGACGAAAAGCAGGGCGAGGCGATCAAGGTTTTTGTCGTGCGCAAGGATGCGGCGCTCACCGAGGAAGCCGTGCTGCAATACTGCAATGGACAGCTCACCGGCTACAAGCGGCCCAAGCACATCGAATTCCGCGACTCGCTGCCGAAGACCAATGTCGGGAAGATCCTGCGGCGCGAGTTGCGCACCAGCGCGGGCGCCTGAATGAACGATCGCGCCGCGGCCGGGCTGCCGGCGAATCTGGTGGTCTTCGAGCGCGGCTGGCTGTCGTCGAACAACATCCTGTTCACCGGGGCCGGCGAGACCACGCTGGTCGACACCGGGTACTGCACGCATGCCGATCAGACACTGGCACTGGTCGAATCGGCACTGGGCGGCCGGCCACTCGACCGCATCGTGAATACGCATCTGCACAGCGACCATTGCGGCGGCAACGCGGCGCTGCAGCAGCGCTACCCGGCGGTCCGGACAGACATTCCGCCCGGCGAGGCGGCGTTGGTGGAGCGGTGGGATGAGCGCGGGCTGAGTTTTCTTGCGACGGGACAGACCTGCCCGCGGTTCCGGTTCACCGGCCTCTTGCGGCCCGGGAC
>NZ_JBFTPJ010001348.1:0-1048 GCF_056398445.1 Variovorax sp. 01T439_2 | reverse complement strand
GAGGTGTCGAGGCCGGCGGCGGTTGCATCGACGATGAACGCCGTGATGCCGCGCGTGCCGCCCGCGGAATCGGTCTTGGCGAACAGGCAGTAGAAGTCGGCGATGCCGCCATTGCTGATCCAGGTCTTCTCGCCGTTGAGGCGCCAGCCGTCGGGCGTGGCTTCGGCGCGCATGGCCATGGCCGCCACGTCGGAGCCCGCATCGGGTTCGCTGAGAGCAAAGGCCGCGATCTTCTCGCCCTTGCCCACAGCTGTGAGGTAGTGCGACTGCTGCTCGGGCGTGCCCGCGAGCGTGATCGCGCCGCTGCCCAGCCCCTGCATCGCAAACGCGAAGTCCGCCAGCGGCGAGTGGTAGCCGAGCGTCTCGCGCAGCAGCACGAGCGCGCGCGAGTCGAGGCGCTCCAGCGCGCCGCCTGCGCTGCCGGGCACGGCATAGCGCAGCCAGCCGCCGTCGCCGAGGCGGCGCACCCATTCGCGGCAGGCCGCGCGGTCGTCGCGCTCGTCGACTTCCTGCGCGGCGCACCAGGGCAGCAGCTCGCTTGCGAGCGCGCGATGCGCGTCATCGAAGAACGGCAGCGCGAGGTGCGTTGTCGAGGGCGGTGCGGGGATCTTGGCCATCATGACTTCAGTCTCCGCCGAACACGGGCTTGCGCTTGGCCGCAAACGCTTCGTAGGCGCGCTTGAAATCCTCGGTCTGCATGCAGATGGCCTGTGCCTGTGCCTCGGCCTCGATGGCCTGGTCGATGGTCATCGACCACTCCTGCGACAGCATGGTCTTGGTCATGCCGTGCGCGAAGCTCGGGCCTTCGGCCAGCTCGCGCGCTACCTTGGTGGCCGCTTCGAGCAGTGCATCGCTTTCGTGCAGTGCATTGAAGAAGCCCCAGGCCTGGCMTTCCTGTGCCGTCATCGCGCGGCCGGTGAAGAGCAGTTCCGAGGCGCGGCCCTGGCCGATCACGCGCGGCAGCAAGGCGCAGGCACCCATGTCGGCGCCGGCAAGCCCGACGCGCGTGAACAGGAAGGCGGTGCGCGTGGCGGGCGAGCCATAGCGC
>NZ_JBFTPJ010001347.1:0-1052 GCF_056398445.1 Variovorax sp. 01T439_2 | reverse complement strand
AGGCCGACCAGGCCGATGAGCTGTGCGTCGCCGCGCAAGCTGGTGGAGGGAGTGGCTGTCGGGGAGGAAGTGGAAGACATGGATTGCTACAAAAAACCGGGCAGGCACCGATGCTATGCCCGCTGGCCGCGGCAGAATGGCGATACAGCGACAACATTTGTCGAAACCATGCCAAGCGCCGTTTCACTCCCTTCCCCGGTCACCAGCGTCGCCTCGCTCACGCCGCATCTCTACGCACCCGACGCGGTCAGGCCGTTGCGCGCCAAGGAACATTTCCTGAGCGCCGACACCTTCGTCGAGCTGCACCAGCACCCGTGGCCGCAGCTCACTTTCTCGACCCGCGGCGTGATCCGGCTCAGCACGCAGGACGGCAGCTACATCGTGCCGCCCTCGCGCGCGGTCTGGGTGCCGGCCAACATGCCGCACAGCATCATGCTGATCGAGGACGCCGAGCTGCGCACCGTGTACCTGCATGCCTGGCTCGGCCCGCCGTGGGAGAAGTGCGAGGTGCTCGAGATCAGCCCGCTGCTGCGCGCGCTGATGCTCGCACTCGACACCACGCCCGACGGCCTGCCGCCGGCCGACCCGCACGCGCCGCAGCGCGAACGCATGATCGCCCCGCTGCTGGTGGACGAGCTCGAGCGCGCCACGCAGATCCGCATCGACGTGCCGCTGCCCTCCGACAAGCGGCTGCGCCAGCTGTGCGAGACGCTGCTGCGCAACCCGGCCGACCGCGCCACGCTGGCCGAGCGTGCCGCTGCCATCGGCGCCAGCGAGCGCACCGTGGCGCGGCTGTTCCGCGACCAGCTCGGCATGAGCTGGCAGCAATGGCGGCAGCAGGCCGTGATGGCGCATGCGCTGCCGCTGCTGGCGCGCGGCATGGCCGTGAGCCAGGTGGCGGCGGCCAGCGGCTATGCCACCGACAGCGCGTTCTGCGCCATGTTCAAGGCCGCCACCGGACGCTCGCCCACTTCCTTCCAGCACAAGAAGCGATCCGCCGCGCTCGCCTGAAGCTCGCCTCGATGCCGCCACGCCGTCACGGCGCTCTGGCA
>NZ_JBFTPJ010001346.1:0-1056 GCF_056398445.1 Variovorax sp. 01T439_2 | reverse complement strand
CTCTGCGCGCGCTCGAGAGCGCCGGCCCCGACTTCGCGCAGGGCTCGGTCGGCGCGGGGCGCGGCATGTCGAGCTTCCAGCTCAAGGGCGGCATCGGCAGCGCCTCGCGGCGCGTCTCGGCGCCCGCGGGCGAATTGCACACCGTGGGCACGCTGGTGCTCGCGAACTACGGGCGCCAGCCGCAGCTGGTGCTGGCCGGGCATCCGGTCGGCGAGCGGCTGGCCGCGCACGGCACGCGCGAATCCAGGGAGCCCGAGAAGGGCTCGATCATCATCGTCGTCGCCACCGATGCAGCGCTCGATGCGCGCCAGCTGCGCCGCCTCGCGCTGCGTGCGGGCGCGGGGCTGGCGCGCACCGGCTCGGTCTTCGGCCATGGCAGCGGCGACATCGTGCTGGCCTTCTCGACCGCCTACACCGTGCCCGACCGCGTCGATCGCCCGATGCCGACCATCGCCATGGTGCACGACGGGTTGCTCGACCGCCTCTTCCAGGCCGCGGCCGACAGCACCGAGCAGGCGATCCTGCACGCGCTCTGGCGCGCGACGGCCGTGACAGGCCGCGATGGCAATCACCGGGCAGCGCTGTCGGAACTGCTGCCGCCCTCTTCCCTTTCTTCTCTTTAGCGCAATCGCACTCCCTCCCATGAAAGTCCTGATCTCCACCGACATCGAAGGCGTTGCGGGCGTCTACCACCACGAGCAGGCGCGGCCCGGCAACCCCGAGTACGAACGCGCCCGCCTGCTGATGGCGCACGAGGCCAGCGCGGCCGTTGCCGGCGCCTTCGAGGCCGGCGCCACCGAGGTGCTGGTCAACGATTCGCACGGCGGCTTTCGCAACATGCCGCCCGACGTGCTCGATGCGCGCGCCCGCGTGGTGCAGGGCAAGCCGCGCTACCTGAGCATGGTGGCCGGCGTGGAGGAAGAAGGCGTGGACGCCGTCTGCATGGTGGGCTACCACTCGCGCGCGCAGGGACGCGGCATCCTCGCCCACACCATCAACAGCTTTGCCTTTGCCGGCATCCGGCTCGGCGAGCAGGAACTGGGCGAGGCCGGGCTC
>NZ_JBFTPJ010001345.1:0-1057 GCF_056398445.1 Variovorax sp. 01T439_2 | reverse complement strand
ACTACGTCAACCTCGGCGAGAGGCTCACTGGCACCGCAGTCAGAAGGCAGGAAGGACCGTTTGTCGCCGCGGGCGCCACGAGAATCAGAGTCGGTCAAACCTTCTTCCACCCTGTGAAGTCCCGAGTGTTCACGAAGAGCCTTTCTTGAACAATCAGCTAATATTGATCGGTCTTCAACCTGTGCTTGATAATCCAACATGCCGCTGACCCGATTTACGTTGCGCCAGTTGGAGGCTTTCACGTCGGTCGCCGAGATGCGCAGTTTCAGCACAGCGGCAGGCCAAATGGGACTGACAGTTCAAGCTGTGAGCCAGCTGGTTGCAGAGCTCGAGGCGACTGTGGGTTTCAGGCTGTTGGAGCGCACCACGAGGCGCGTGGAACTCAGCAGCGCGGGGCGGGACTATCTCGCCTCGGCCAAGACCGTGCTGCGCCACGTGGGAGACGCAGAGATGGCGGCCAACGATGTCCGGAACCGCGCGTCTGGGCTGGTACGGGTGGGCGCTCCGCTGGTGCTCGCTTCCATGGCACTGCCGCAGGCAATCTCCCGATATTCCCGTGATCGGCCGAAGGTTGTCGTTCGCATTCGGGACGTGGCTGTGGATCGTCTGGTGGACGCCGTCTCTTCCGGTGACGTCGACATCGCCGTCGGTCCTGATCGCGCACTTGGCGGCGCCGTGGCGGCTCAGACGCTGTTTGACAGTCCCTGGGTGCTTTGGTGCGCACCGTCGCACCCCTTGGCATCGCGCAAGCGCGTTCGCTGGGCCGATCTGCGCAATGTTCCTCTGGTCGTTACGGGAAGAGATCACGAATTGGGCGTGGAACGCATGCGGCTGAACGCACCTGACGAAGAGCGTGTAACACCAGTCGAAATTGTCGATAACACCACCACGGCATTTGGTATTTCGGCGCAGGGCTTTGCCGCCACACTGGCCCCCGACTACGTCGGCGTGCTGGCGACAGCATTCGGACTGGTCATGCTGCGTGTGGTCGAACCAGAGACAGTGCGCAAGGTATGTCTGCGTGTGGTCGAACCAGAGACAGTGCGCAAGGTATGTC
>NZ_JBFTPJ010001344.1:0-1064 GCF_056398445.1 Variovorax sp. 01T439_2 | reverse complement strand
GGCTTCCACCGCGGCCAAGTCGTCGTTCTCGCAGGCGCCTTCCAATGCGCTGGTGCCGCCGCCCCCCGTCGCGGTCAAAAAAGACCCGAAGCTCGCCAACAACTGGAAAGCCAAGTCGGCTGCCGAGTTGACCGATGCCGAGGTGATCGCCATGCCCGACTCCGAGTACATGAATGAAAAGCAGATGGCGTTCTTCCGCCTGAAGCTGGTCGAACTCAAGCGCGGCATTCTCGAAAACGCCGGCGAAACCACCGAGCACCTGCGCGAAGACACCGTGGTGGTGCCCGATCCGGCCGACCGCGCCACCATCGAGGAAGAGCATGCGCTCGAGCTGCGCACGCGCGACCGCGAGCGCAAGCTGCTCAAGAAGATCGAGCAGTCGATCCAGCGCATCGATGCCGGCGACTACGGCTACTGCGACGAAACCGGCGAACCCATCGGCGTCGGCCGCCTGCTGGCGCGTCCCACCGCCACGCTGTCGCTCGAAGCGCAGCAGCGCCGCGAGCTCAAGCAGAAGATGTTCGGGGACTGAGCCAGCGGCCAAAGAAGAGAACCTGTTCGCCTCGAAACCTCGTCGATGCCAAAGGAAGAGTCGGGCCGCCTTTTTTCCAAGGTGGCGAAGTTCGTCCGCAATCCGCTCAAGGATTGGTCCGAGCTGAATGCGACTGCGGATTCCACGCTGCCCGAGCAGGCCTACAGCCGCGAAATGCTCAAGGAGATGATCGAGCGGCGCCAGCGCAACGATTTCGTTCGCCGGCGCGAGTTCGACATGCTGCGCAAGCTTCGCCAGCGCGAAGCCGCCGCCCACGCCTTCGAAGGAACGGTCACGCCGTCTTCCTTCAACCTGAACAGCACCACGGAAAAGTCCGAGGGGCGCGCGCTCACGCTCAAGAAGATCGACGAGATCGAGGAGCAGATGTCGCAGCAGTGGTGGAAGGGCCGCGGCCCCAACGGCGAGGTGCTGTCCAATGCGCCGCCCGATGCCGGCGCCGAGACCCTGCCGCCGCCCGTGGACGCGGCCGAGCTGGCCAGCCTGCTTGCCGCACCGGCCTACGGCTCCGCGC
>NZ_JBFTPJ010001343.1:0-1067 GCF_056398445.1 Variovorax sp. 01T439_2 | reverse complement strand
AGGCCGTCGCACACGCGCACCGTGAGGCCCGGCGCGGCCTCGTCGCCGCGCACCACCTCGAAGTGGTGATAGAAGGTCGCGACCTCGTAGACCTCGGCCATCGGGATGTTCATTTCGCGCGCCAGCGCCACCAGGTGGCGGTCGTGCAGGCAGCGGAAGGCGTCGTTGAGCTTGTGCAGGTGCTCGATGAGCAGGTCGCGCCGGTGGCCCTCGGCCGGACGCGCGCCGATCAGCGTGCGCACTTCGACGAGCGCCGCTTCGTCGGGCTGGCGGCCCTTGAGCTTGCTCTTGCGGCGGATGCKCTCGCGCATTTCGTCGGCGGTGGCGAGCGGCACGATGGTGTGCGTGCTGGCTGCTGCCTTTGTTGTTGTCTCGCGGGTCGTGGCTGGGTGGTTGTTCACTGCCTGGGCCTTTTTTCGATGTCTCGGGAATGCCCCCCAGCAAGGCTTGAGAGCTGACCGAGTGTGTGGGGCGGCCCTGGGCGCGTCAAATTCGATCGGCACATCGATCGATTCAATAACTAAATGGCCCCCGTCAGGCGACGGTGCCGCGCCGAGGCTATTCGCCGAGCGCGCCGCTGTGCAGCCGCACCTGCTCGCGCCATGCCGGCGTCTGCAGGAACACCAGGGCGGCATCGAGCGCGCGCGAGGGGCGCACGCCGGTCTGGGTCATGAAGCCCAGCGGCGTCTTGACCTCGGGGGCGACCAGCGGCAAGGCCTCCAGCTCGCGGTAGCTGCGCACGGCCGCGACCATCGACCCCGGCAGCACGCTGCTCACGGTGCCCGCGAGCACGGCCAATGCAAGGGTAAGTACCGAGTTGGTTTCGATGGCCGGCTCCAGCGCAATGCCGGCGTCGCGCAGCGCCTGGTCGATGATGGAGCGGTTGTGCATGTCGGGCGTGAGCAGGCACAGCGGCCGCTGGCCGGCCTCGGCCCACGAGATCGGCTGGCCGATGCGCAGCCGGTCGGCCGAGGGCTTGGCCGCGCGCCGCAGCAGGAAGTAGTGCTCCACGCTCTGCGGCCATGCCGTGAGCTTGATGCCCGGCAAATGCATGCGCTCGGTGTAGC
>NZ_JBFTPJ010001342.1:0-1070 GCF_056398445.1 Variovorax sp. 01T439_2 | reverse complement strand
CTTGACCAATTGCACCTTGAGGGTTTGTTGTTGCGTCGTCATTTGAATGCTTCCTTCAGCCTTGCGAGAGCTTGCGCTCAGGCGAAGATTTCTTCGACGGTCAGGCCGCGCTTGGCAGCCACTTCGGACGCGGTCGTCGAGTTCTTCAACCCGTCGAGCGTGGCGCGAACCATGTTGTAGGGGTTCGACGAACCATGGCTCTTGGCCACGATGTCGGTGATGCCCATGACTTCGAACACGGCGCGCATCGGGCCGCCGGCGATGATGCCGGTACCCTTCGGGGCCGGGATCATGACCACCGAGGCAGCGCCCCAATGGCCCGTCACGCGGTGATGCAGCGTGCCGTTCTTGATCGAGATCTTGGCCAGGTTGCGACGGGCTTCTTCCATCGCCTTCTGCACGGCAGCAGGCACTTCCTTGGACTTGCCCTTGCCCATGCCGACGCGGCCGTCGCCGTCGCCCACGACGGTGAGTGCTGCGAAACCGAGGATACGACCACCCTTCACCACCTTGGTGACGCGGTTGATCGCGATCATCTTCTCGCGCAAACCGTCTTCAGGGCCTTCGTTCTGCGTTCTTGCTTGAATCTTTGCCATTTTGAATCTCGTGTCCGTTTAGAACTGCAGGCCGGCTTCGCGGGCAGCGTCGGCCAGCGCCTTGACGCGGCCGTGGTACGCGAAACCAGCGCGGTCGAAGGCGACCTTCTCGACGCCGGCAGCCTTCGCCTTTTCAGCGATGCGCTTGCCGATGGCCGTTGCAGCGGCGGCATTGCCGCCCTTGCCCGAACCGCCGAGTGCAGCGCGCACTTCGGCTTCGGCCGTCGATGCGGTGGCGATCACCTTGGTGCCGTCGTCGGAGATGACGGTGGCATAGATGTGCAGGTTGGTGCGGTTCACCGTCAGACGGGCCACGCCCTGCGTCGCGATGCGGATGCGGGTCTGGCGCGAGCGGCGAAGACGCTGTGCTTTTTTGGTCAACATCATTTTGCTGCCCCTTACTTCTTCTTGGTCTCTTTGATCACGATCTTCTCGTCCGAATAACGGATGCCCTTGCCCTTGTAGGGCTCAGGC
>NZ_JBFTPJ010001341.1:0-1070 GCF_056398445.1 Variovorax sp. 01T439_2 | reverse complement strand
CGGCATGGTCGCAACCACGCGCCAGACGGCATAGCGCATCAGCAGCAGCGCGGTCAGCGCGCCGAACAGCACGCGGTGGGAGGTGCGGTCGATCCGCCCCCACGTCATCAGGAGGAGGGCCAGGCCCGCGACGAGTGCGTTGAGCTGGAACTCCGGTGTGGCGATCAGGTGGGACATGGTGACGTAGCTCCTGTTGCGGCGGTTTTGCCGGTGAAGGGGTTGAACCCCGTGGCGGCCAGCGCGATCCAGGCAGTCGCGCCCAAGTGTGGCCAGCGGTAGTAGAAGAAGTCGGCCCCGGTCGAGTCGGGGCCGATAGCCAGCCCCGTCGATATGCGGGCACTGGGGGTGGCGTAGTAAAGGCCGTTGCCGGCGCGCTGCGAGGCCAGCAGCTGCCACAGGGCTTCGGGCGCCGCGCCCTTGCGCGCCACCAGCGTGGCGGCGGCCTGGGCGGTGCCCTCGGTCCAGATGCCGTCGGGGCTGCGCGAGAAGCCGTAGCCTTCGCCGAAGCGATGGTGCTTCTCCACCCAGTCGAGCCCCCGCATCCAGGGGCAGGAACCCTCGGGCGCCGCCAGCAGCGGCCACAGCTGGGCATCCAGGCCGGAGCCATCCGTGGCAATGGTGGCGCCGTCTTCCTTGGTGCCGATGTTGAAGCGCTGCTCCGATGCGTTCCACATGCGGTTGACGAATTCGAGCGCGGTGCGCGCCTGCCGGCGTTCGGCTTCGGCCTCGCCGCCGGCGCTCTTCGCCGCCCAGGCGGCCGCCACCGCGATGTCGATGTTGTGCTCGGTGGATTTCCAGGTCTGGGCGCGCTGCGCGTTGTCCCAGCCGTACCAGCCGCCGTTGTAGCCGTCGGGGGCGTTGCGCGCGCGGGTGCGCTGCTCGATCCAGCCCAGCAGCCGGCGCGCGCCCGCCAGGTAGGCGGGCGAAGGCTCGGCCTCGTTCAGGTTCAGCAGCAGCAAGGCGGCCCAGGCCACGTTGCCGGTGGCCGTGCTCACCTGGTAGGCATCGGCGATCCACTGGTTCTTGGCCGCATCCCAACGGCCCGGCAGCGCGGCCTTTTCCTCGGTCAT
>NZ_JBFTPJ010001340.1:0-1074 GCF_056398445.1 Variovorax sp. 01T439_2 | reverse complement strand
GCTTCATGGGCATGATGCTGCCGACCGTGGCCGTGATGCTGTTTTGGCTCTTCGCGGCGGCCTGGCTGCTGGTGCCGCGCACGCCCATCGCGCTCAAGCCCGAGACCGAAGCCGTGCCGGTGCAGCCGCGCCTCCTTGCACTGGCGGGCGTCCTGTTCATCGGCTTCGTGGTCGCGCTCGACCGGCACTGGCTGCTCGCGGGCCTGGGCGTGGTGTTCGCGGTGTTCCTGCTGAGCTATCCGCGCGTGCTGAAAGACATCGACTGGGCGCTGCTCGCGATCATTGCGCTGATGTTCGTGGACCTGCGCCAGCTGGCCGAACTGCAGGCGATCGGGTCGCTGCTGAACCACTGGCCCATCACCGAAGGATGGCGCGCCTACCTTGCCGCCATCGTCACTTCGCAATTCATCAGCAACGTGCCGGCGGCGATCCTGCTCGACGGCCATGTGCGCGACCTGCCGGCGCTCGCGGCCGGCGTGAGCGTGGGCGGCTTCGGCTGCGTGCTGGGCTCGCTGGCCAACCTGATCGCGCTGCGCCTGGCCAGGCTGCCGCACGGGCTGCGCGAGTTCCATCGCATCAGCATTCCGTTCCTGCTGGTGTGCGCGGCCTCGGCGCTGCTGCTGCGGCTCGGGTGACAGGCGGGGAGCGCCGCAAGACAATCAGCCCTTCACCATGCACCAGCCCGCCCCGCCCATCCTTTCGCTGCGCCACTACGGCAGCTCGCGCGGCAGCCATGCGCACGACCACTTCCAGGTGCTGGTCGGCCTGGAAGGCGTGCTGGAGATCGAGATCGAAGGCCGCGGCGGCGGCATCGGCGCCGGCCAGGCGCAGGTGGTCGCGCCCGGCGACCGGCACGACTTCGAAGCACGCGGCAGCGGCGGCAGCAGTTGCCTCGTGCTCGACACCGCGCATGCGCCGTGGGCCCGGTGTGCCGGACGCGCGCCGGCCGACCCGCTTCAGCTGCATGCGCTGGCGCGCTATCTCGCGCACTGCACGGCGCAGCCACGGCAGTTCGCGCTCGCGCTGCAGCACGGCCCCGCGCTGCTGCTGGAAGCCTGGAGCCCCCTGGAGCCC
>NZ_JBFTPJ010001339.1:0-1076 GCF_056398445.1 Variovorax sp. 01T439_2 | reverse complement strand
GAGCATCGCCACTTTCTCGGTGGCGCTGGAATCGTCCTTTCCCGCGGCGGGCGCGGGCGGCATCGTCTCGCAGAGCGGCAATCTCGGCAGCTTCACCCTGCGGATGGCCGGCGAACGCGGCCTGGGCGTCAGCCGCATGCTGACCACGGGCAATGAATGCGACGTGGACATTGCCGACGCCATCGCCTCGCTGGCGGCCGACCCCGGCACCTCGGTGATCCTGTGCTGCATGGAAACCTGCCGCGACGGCGCCAAGCTGATGCAGGCCATGGCGATGGCCCGCGAGGCCGGCAAGCCGCTGGTGGTGCTCAAGGTCGGCGTTTCCGAGGCCGGCAGCGCGGCCGCGGCTTCGCACACCGGCGCGCTGGCCGGCTCGGACGCCGTGTTCGATGCCGTGCTGCGCCAGGGCGGCGCACTGCGCGTGCCCAGCATCGAGCTGCTGCTCGAGGTTGGCCATGCGCTGTCGGTGGCCGGTCCGGCGCGCGTGCCCGGCGGCCACCGCGTGGCGGTGCTCACGGCCTCCGGCGGTTTCGGCGTGCTGCTGGCCGATGCGGCCAGCGCGCAGGGCCTGGCGCTGCCGAAGCTCGCGGCGCAGACGCAGGCGCGCATCCTCGCGGCCGTGCCCTTTGCCGCGCCGTCCAATCCCGTGGACATGACGGCGCAGGTGTCAAGCCGGCCCGAGGTGCTGGCCCAGATGCTCGACGCCATGGCGCGCGACGACAGCTGCAACGCGCTGATCCTGCAGTCGGCCAACGCCTTCCATGTGCCGCGCCTGCGCGACGTGTTCCTGGAGGCGCTCGCGCAGGTGCGCAAGGACCATCCCGCGCGCCTGATCCTGCTGTGCGCGCGTGCTCCCGAGGACGTGCGCGCACGGCTCAACGCGATGGGCTTTCCGGTGGTCGAGGGCATCGATGCGGCCTGCGCGACGGTGGCGGCGTTGCTGCGCTTCGGCGCGCGCGATGCCGCACGGATTGCTGCGCCGGCCATCGCACGCGCGCCGCTGGGCGCCGCGGCCTTCGCCACCGAGGCCAGCGCCAAGGCGGTGCTGGCCGAGGCGGGACTGCCCGTGCCGCGGG
>NZ_JBFTPJ010001338.1:0-1082 GCF_056398445.1 Variovorax sp. 01T439_2 | reverse complement strand
GCCCAGGAAGGCTTCGAGCGTGCCGATCTGGCGCGACACCGCGCTCTGCGTGAGCGCGAGTTCCTGCGCGGCGCGCGTGTAGCTCTCGTGGCGCGCGGCGGCGTCGAAGCACACGAGGGTCTGCAGGGGCGGGATCTTGCGGCGCATGTATGCCGGTAGTGTATGACTGGGCAGGCGCCGTCATCAATGGAAACGTCTTGCCGCCGGGGTGTCAGATGTGCAAAGGACGCATATCTGGGTGAGGATTCATCGTTTGCGCCCAACCCCCTGCATGGCTAGGATCGACCCATTCCCCTCTTTTCCCTCTTCCGGAGACAAGCACATGGCCGCCAAAGCGCAATTCCACTGGGACGACCCCTTCCTGCTCGACCAGCAACTGACCGACGAAGAACGCATGATCCGCGACGCGGCCAATGCCTACTGCCAGGAGCGCCTCGCGCCCCGCGTCATCGAGGGCTTCCGCAGCGGCGAGACCGACCCCGCCATCTTCCGCGAAATGGGCGCGCTCGGCCTGCTCGGCCCGACGATCCCCGAGCAGTACGGCGGCCCCGGCCTCAACTACGTGGCCTACGGCCTGATCGCGCGCGAAGTCGAGCGCGTCGACTCGGGCTACCGCTCGATGGCCAGCGTGCAGAGCTCGCTCGTGATGGTGCCCAYCTTCGAATTCGGCACCGAGGCGCAGAAGCAGAAATTCCTGCCCAAGCTCGCCACCGGCGAATGGATCGGCTGCTTCGGCCTGACCGAACCCGACCACGGCTCCGACCCCGGCAGCATGGTCACGCGCGCCAAGAAGGTGCCGGGCGGCTACTCGCTTTCCGGCGCCAAGATGTGGATCAGCAACTCGCCGATCGCCGACGTGTTCGTGGTCTGGGCCAAGGAAGTCAGCGAAAGCGGCACCGTGGGCCCGATCCGCGGCTTCGTGCTCGAGAAGGGCATGAAGGGCCTGAGCGCTCCGGCGATCCACGGCAAGGTCGGCCTGCGCGCCAGCATCACCGGCGAGATCGTCATGGACGGCGTGTTCTGCCCCGAGGAAAACGCCTTCCCAGAAGTGCAGGGCCTGAAGGGCCCCTTCACCTGCCTCA
>NZ_JBFTPJ010001337.1:0-1083 GCF_056398445.1 Variovorax sp. 01T439_2 | reverse complement strand
CCCATGGTCTGTCCGAGCAGCGTCTTCACGTCGTCGTTGGCCGCTGTCAGCGCCGCATCAAAGAGGGGGATGACTTGCTTGGGCATCCAACGCACCCCATCGGCGAGCGCGAACGAATAGCGAGGCAACAGCTCACCGGACACCCGGCGCAGCCTATCGATCTTCTTGAGCGTGGACTCGTCGAAGGGGGCGACCTTGATTGAGGTTTGCGCCTTGACCATGCCCGTCTTACGAAAACTGTCGACGCCGACCACTCAGGCTTCACGGCTGCCTCCAGTGGCGGAATCCGGCTCAACTTGTCCACCGAGACCAGTGCGCCGAGTTCGAAGACCCGCGCCATATTGCGCGGCGACGGAGCCAGAGTCAGCTGGGCGCACATAATCACAATGCGATGGACAATATTCCATTTTCATACGATAAGCACATTCTAGTGCGGCTTATATACTTCCCGAAATCACCCGTACAATCCTTCGCCAACCCGAACGAGCAACAGGATGTCGATTGAACAGCTAGCAGACCTCACCCAGCCGCAGCGCGACCGCCTCGCGTTCGTGGAGTTGCGTGTGCGCTTCATCGGGGAGATCCGCCGCCAGGATCTGGTCTCGCGCTTTGGCATCCAGTCGGCGGCGGCCAGCCGGGATCTGGCGCTCTACAAGGACCTGGCCCCCGGCAATATCGACTACGACTCCAAGGGCAAGTCCTACATCTTGGGTCCGGACTTCCACCCGGTCTTCGACTTCCCAGCCGAGCGCGTGCTGTCATGGCTGACCCAGTGCTTCGGCGACGGCGAGCCTATTCGGCTCAAGGCATGGGTTGCCAGCGAGAGCCCCTCACGGTTGACGCTCCCCGATCTGGATGTGCTGGCGAGCGTGACTCGGGCGATCCACCAGGAATGCCCGCTTGGGATCGAGTACCACTCCATCTCGAACGGCAAGGCCGAGCGTCAGATCGTGCCCTTCGCGCTGATCGACAGCGGCCTTCGGTGGCACGTTCGTGCCTTCGACCGTAAGTCGAAGGAATTCCGTGACTTCGTGATCACCCGCATCAAGCACCCGCAGGTGTTGAAGGGCGAGAAGCCAGCGC
>NZ_JBFTPJ010001336.1:0-1084 GCF_056398445.1 Variovorax sp. 01T439_2 | reverse complement strand
ATGATGATCTGACCGACCGCGACCCAGAATTCCGGGGTCATGAACTGTTCCATAGGTTCCTCTTGTCTTCGCGCGGCCCGTCCATCCTGGGCTCGATGGCGGCGGTCCGGCGCATGCGTTGCATTTCGATCCATCCCGTGCGGGTAGGCCGAAGCGATGGCGAAGACCGGGCGATGACCGGGGATTCAGGAACGCTTCGACCAAACCTGCGCAGGTTCAAATCGAAGGTCTTGCTCGACAGCGCGCGCCCTGAGGCACGTGTTGTCCAACAGGCCGGAAGTGTTGTGCTTCGTATTGACGACCTGTCGATGCCGCCGTGGTGCACGGTGGCTGGGAGCTACTCCCCTTCGTGAGGAGAATTAGAGCATTGCAAACCCCGTTCTGGCAACCTCGAAATTACCGGGCTTCAAAAGGAATGCTCTCGAAAGCCTTGTGGCTGCTGGCTCTGTCGCTATGTGTTTGGTAGCGCATATAACCTTCGACTGACGCGGGACATTGCCGGACTATGATCGCCGGCTCGCTGTTTTTTCTCTCTTCATGGCCGCCATTCACATCACCGACATCGAGGCCGCCATCAACCATTGGCGGGAGAAGAGCCCCTCGCCCGACGGCATCACGCTGGCGCCCGAATTGCGCGCGCTGGCCGAGGTCTACGCGCTCATGGTGTTTCACCACGAGGACGAGGTCGACGAGGTCGGCTTCCCTGAAAAAGCCTGGGCCGCCTGGCTCGACTGGTACCACAGCACGCCCGACACCCCCTGCATCGCCATCTGCTCCACCAGCCAGGGCGACGACCAGTGCAAGGGCTGCGGGCGCAGCTTCGACGAGGTGCAGCACTGGCCCGCCATGACGCCGGCCGAAAAGCGCGTGACCTGGCGCCGCATCACCATGGAAGACTCGGCCTGGCGCTTCAACAAGTATGCCGAGCGGGCGCGCGAGGCCGAGCCGCCGCAATGGCCGGGTAATCCCGCCGAGCCCCTCGGCCCCGACGACACGCCCTGAAAGAGGCCGCCCCATGCGCCGCCTTGCCCAAGCTCCGAACCTCGCGATTGCCGCGCTGTGGGTGCATGCGCTGCGGGAGGAG
>NZ_JBFTPJ010001335.1:0-1087 GCF_056398445.1 Variovorax sp. 01T439_2 | reverse complement strand
GATCAGCAGCCGGCCCACGTCGATGAAGAGCCAGCTGATCAGCCCGATGGACAGCGAATACACCATCTGCGTCCCCCAGTCCCCGTGCTGTGTGATGGCCAGCGCGGCGGCAATGAAGCAGCAGAACACGACGGTGATCAGGCCATGCCGCAGCATGCCCCGGACGTTCTCCGCGCGGAAACGAGGGAGCGCTTCAACACTCATCCGCGCTCCCCGGGATGCAGCGCTCGCCGTTCGCGTTCCACCAGCCGGTCATAGAAGCCGCCGCCGGGCGCGACGAACCAGATCACGGCGCCGTGGATCAGGAGGCCCAGGCCCCAGCCCATGAGCGGATACACGGCCCAGGTATGGCCGCGCGATGCGGAGAGGGCGACCAGCCCGAGGTTCACCAGCACATAGACGAAGGCATGGATGTACCAGCCCATCTTGGCGCCGGCGCGGCGGCGGGCGAGTTTTTCGATGTCGGGACGGGACGCGTTCTGAAGGGTGGGGTTCATGACAACTCCTTGAATTGAACCGGAATGAATTCGGGGGCGGACGGCGGCTGCGCTGGCGACGATTGCAGCGCCGCCCGCTGCCGCAGCTCCTCGGTCGTCTCGCCGGGCCCGTCGGGCCGCCAGCCCGGCGGCTTGACGAGGTAGCCGACGAAAGCCCGCACCGAGCGCGCCGAGCGCAGGTCGCGCAGCAGCGCGCGCCAGTGGGTGAACTCGATCTCGAAGATGTTGTTGGAGACGATCGGCTGCACCAGCCCGTAGCGGCAGGGCAGGTCGGCGCGCTCGGGGATGTAGGTGCCGAACAGGCGGTCGAACACGATCAGCACGCCGCCGTAGTTGCCGTCCAGGTACTCGAGGTTCGAGGCGTGGTGCACGCGGTGGGCGGAGGGCGTGTTGAGCACCCATTCCAGCGGGCCGAGCTTGGGAATCCAGGCCGCGTGGATCCAGAACTGGTAGAGCAGGTTCAGCGTGAGCATCAGCAGGATCACCTTCGGCGGCATGCCCAGCAGCGGCGCGAGCATGAAGAAGGCGAGCGTGCCGCTGAGCCGGCCGGTCCAGCCGAAGCGGTAGGCGGCCGACAGGTTGAGCTGGTT
>NZ_JBFTPJ010001334.1:0-1090 GCF_056398445.1 Variovorax sp. 01T439_2 | reverse complement strand
CCGTGGCGGTACCGAGCACGGCGACGATCATTGCCGAAGACCCGCTGCCCACCGACTACGCACTGACCGGCGTCAGTTGTACCGGCCTGGGCGCGGGCGGCACGGCAACGCCTGACCTGCCGAACCGCAAGGTGACGCTGGATGCGGCCGCCACGGCGCCGGGCAGCAACATTGCGTGCACCTTCACCAACACCTACACGCCGCCGTATCCACGGGTGCAGATCGTCAAGACCACCATCGGCGGCACCGGCAGCAACCTGTTCCGCTTCGCGCTCAGCGGGCTTTCGACGGCAAGCGACAGCATCACGGTGGTGGGTGACGACACCGTGGAAGGCGCGGCCAACATCACGGGCACCGCCAGCGCCGGTGTCACGATCAGCGAAACCTCGCCCGAGGGCTGGCCGGCCAGCCCGGTGAGCGCCAGCTGCGTGGACTTGAACAGCGCGACTCCGGCCGCCACGTTCGGCACGCTCACGGGCAATCAGCTGGCCATTCCCGGGGCCAACATGGTCGCTGGCGCGGCCATTACCTGCACGTTCGTGAACGGCTATCCCAAGAACGTGACCGGCCGGGTGTTCCTCGACAACGGCACGGGGGGCGGAACCGCGAACGACGGCCTCATCAACGGCGGCGAGGTCGGGCAGAGCGGCATCAGCATGCGGCTGACCGACTGCGCGGCAACCACCTTGTCGACCGCCGTCACGGACGGCAGCGGCAAATACGCGTTGGCCGTGCCTTTCACCATCGGTACGGGCGATGCGCTGTGCGTGGAAGAGACCAACACGGTTTCGCGCATGTCCACCGGTGCTTCGCTGGGTGCCGTCCAGCTGCCTTCCGGCCAGACCGTGGCGAACGCAGGCACCGGCTACACCTACACCCGTGACGGAACGCCGGATCGCATTGCCTTCACTTGGAACAGCAGCGGCCACGCGGGCCTGAACTTCGGCGACGTCGAGCGCAACACGCTGGCTGCCGACGGCGCCAAGAACGGCCTTCCGGGCAGCACGGTGAGCTATCCGCACACCTTCACCGCGCGCACGGGCGGTGAAGAGCTATCCGCACACCTTCACCGCGCGCACGGGCGGTGAAG
>NZ_JBFTPJ010001333.1:0-1091 GCF_056398445.1 Variovorax sp. 01T439_2 | reverse complement strand
CTTCACGGGCGCGCAAGGCATGGCGGGCGAGATCGGCCACACCATCCTGCAGCTCGATGGGCCGCTGTGCTCGTGCGGGCGCCGCGGCTGCGCCGAGGCCTTCTTCGGCTCGCGCGCGCTCGAGCGCGAAGCGCCCGGCATGGCGCACGCGGGAGCCTTCTTCGGCGTGCTGCTGCAGAACCTGTGGGTGACCTTCGATCCGCGCGCCATCGTGCTCGGCGGCAAGTCCTGCACCGGCCATCTCGGGCTGGCGCAGGCGGCCTTCGAATGGGTCGGGCGCCATGCCGATGCGGCCGGCATGCCCGCACCCGATCTGCGCATCGCGCGCTACCTTGCGCTGGCACCCGCCGTGGGTGCGGCGGCGCTGGCGCTGCACGAATACCTCAGGCCGCTGCAGCCCGATGCGCGCACGCGCCGGGCCCGCGCCGCGCGCAACGACGAATACCGAATACCTTCTGTTTAAAAAGATCGGCGGCAGGCGGCCGCGATTGCGGTGATGCACGGCGACATGCGCAAACCGCCTACGCGCATCGCCGCGGCCTTGGCCTAGGTTCGATCAAAAACCTGGAGCCCACGCCATGCCCGATGCCGCCGCGCGCGTTCGTGCGCCTTCTTCCGCGCTGCTCAAAATCACTGCCGCCGTGATCGGCCTTGCAGGCCTGGGGCTGGGGGCGGCAGGCGCATGGCTCGTGGTGCTCGGCGGCTCGTGGTACTACCTCGCGGCAGGGCTCGGGCTCATCGCCTGCGCGGTGCTGCTGCCGCGCGGCAGCGGCGCGGGCCTCTGGGCCTATGCGGCCGTGGTGGCGTTCACGCTGGTGTGGGCCCTGTGGGAAGTGGGCTTCGACTGGTGGCCGCTGGCAGCGCGCGGCGACGTGTTCTTCGTGCTCGGCCTGTTCCTGCTCACGCCCTGGGTGGCGCGTGCGCTCGGGCGCCGCAGCGCCGCGGGCGTGGCGCCCGCGCGCGGCTTCCTCGGCGTGGTGCTGCTGGCCTTCCTGGCTGCCGCGGTGTTCTCGTGCCGCGGGCGTGGCGCCCGCGCGCGGCTTCCTCGGCGTGGTGCTGCTGGCCTTCCTGGCTGCCGCGGTGTTCTCGTG
>NZ_JBFTPJ010001332.1:0-1093 GCF_056398445.1 Variovorax sp. 01T439_2 | reverse complement strand
GGCCGGCCGCGCCGGTGCGCCCTGTGCGCCCTGTGCGCCGGTGGGCTCCACGCGCGTGGCTTCGGCATACTGCTGCGGCGTGAGCTCGGGCAGGCGCGCCATGAACGCCACCACCGACCACAGGTCTTCCTCGGACAACCTGAACTCCCAGGCCGGCATGCCGCTCATGCGGATGCCGTGCTTGGTCAGCCAGTAGAGTTCGCGCGGCCTCCAGTGGTGCCGCGCATCCACCAGCGGGCCCGGCAGCGGCTGCATGCTCTTTCCGATGTCACTTTGCGCGACGCCCGGCGCGCCATGGCATTGCACGCACTTGTCGCGAAAACAGGCCGCGCCGCGCATCGCCAGCCGCTCGTCGTCGAGCCGCGGCGGCTCGATGTTGCGGGCGCGCATCTTCACCGACTGGTGCATGGCGGTTTCCAGCAGCGAATAGACCGGCTGGAAATGCTGCTGCGTGGCCGCCACGTCGTAGAGGCCGCCATACACCACCAGCGCGCCCGCCGCCACGCCCGCGATGCCTAGCGCGGCGACGGTGAGTAGAACGGTCTTGGGTGCACCCATCGGCAGCATTCAATTGGCGGCATTGTCCGACGCGCACCGGCGCCGCCATGTCGGCGCAAGCCGCATTCCAATCCGCAGAATCGCGGCATGGTGGCCGCCCCGTCATGCCCTGCCGTATGCCCGCTCGCCCTGCTGGTGCTGGCGACGCTCGCGGCCGGATGCACGCCGGGAGAGAGCAGCCCCATCTTCGAGCGCGCGCCGCCCGCGCAGCGCGAGCGCGGAAGGCTGCTGCTGGCCCAGTACCAGTGCGGAAGCTGCCACACCATTCCCGACGTGCAGGCCGCGCGCGGCCGCACCGGCCCCACGCTCGCCGCCTTCGGCAAGCGCAGCTACATTGCCGGCCAGGTGCCGAACGGCCCCGGCGCCCTGGTGCGCTGGATCGTGGCACCGGCCGCCGTGGTGCCGGGCACCACCATGCCTGCAATGGGTGTGTCGCCCCAGGACGCGCGCGACATGGCGGCCTACCTGCTCGCGCTCGAGAAATGAACGCGGCGAGCGAGGGCGCACCCCAATCCGCCCTGCGGGCCGCCGGCCC
>NZ_JBFTPJ010001331.1:0-1097 GCF_056398445.1 Variovorax sp. 01T439_2 | reverse complement strand
GTCAATCGCCTGTTGGCATTGCAGAGCTTCGACGAGGACCGCGATCCCTCGAACGGCATCCGGCTGACGCCTGCGCTCAAGGCCGGACTGACGGCAGGCGCGCTCGATTTCAGTGCCTCGGCCGAGGCCTTCGACACTGCGCTCAATGCCGTGCTCGCCGCGCTGCCCGCGCCGTACGCCACGCGCACGGTCGATGCCGCCCGCCGCATGCTGGCGCGCGAGCACTTCGAAAACACCCTGGCCTCGCGCCTGGCTGCCCCCGTGACCGAAGCCGCCACGCAGGCCAACCAGCTCGGCGCCATCGGCATCGGCGTGACGCGCTACCAGCTGCAGGCCGACGCCCGTTTCAACGTGCCCTATGAAGGCGACAACGCCAGCATCAAGGCCGACTTTCCCCAAGGCTTCCTGCCGGCCTACGGCTCGGGGCTCGCGTTCAAGGGCAAGGCGGAGGACGGTGCGCTCGAGTTCTATACCATCACCGACCGCGGCCCGAACGGCGACGGCCCGACCGCGCCCGTGCCCGGCGGCAATGGCGCCACCAGCATCAGCAAGGTGTTCCCGGCACCGTCGTTCGCGCCGAGCTTCGGCATCGTGCGCATCGGCAAGGCGGGTGCCGTGCTCGCCTCGAGCCTGCCGCTCAGGCTCGATGCCGGCAGGAAGATCAGCGGCCTGCCGCCGCAGTCGGGCGTGGGCTCGACCGGCGAGACGCCGCTGACCGACCGCTACGTGTTCGATGCCGCCAAGGCCAACTTCGATGCCAACGGGCTCGACCCCGAGACGCTGGTGCTCRACAAGGCGCGCAACGTGCTGTGGACCAGCGACGAGTACGGCCCCTTCATCGCGCGCATCAACATGGCGACCGGGGTGATCGAGAAGAAATACGCACCGGGCAGCGGCGCCGCCGACCAGCCGCTGGTGCTGTCGCAGCGCCGGCCCAACCGCGGCATGGAAGGTTTGACGCTCGATGCTGCGAGCGGCGTGCTGCACGGCTTCCTGCAGAGCCCGATCGATCCGCGCGATGGCAGCGGCAAGTCGATCAAGGCCAGGCCGCCGGGCGGCAGCAACACCGACGTGCGCCACATCGCGAAGTTCACGCG
>NZ_JBFTPJ010001330.1:0-1099 GCF_056398445.1 Variovorax sp. 01T439_2 | reverse complement strand
GGACCGGATGGTGGACCGTGGCCAGTGGTTCGCGCGCTACCCTGAGCGCCGCATCCGAGGGTATCGGGCCAATTTCCTGTACTACCGCTTCGCCCTCGGTCCTCGCTGGGCAGAGATGGCCCAGGTGTGGGTCGACGCGCAGGGCGATATCGCCGCGATCAAGACCTTCGTCAACGACCGGCGCGCGGAGGCGTGGGAGGACCCGGCCATGCGCGCGGTGAAGCAGAACGCGATCGCCGAGCGCGCCGAGCCGTATCGCTTGCGCCACGCGCCTGCCGGTGCACTGGTCGTCACCGCGGGCGTCGACACGCAGGACAACCGCCTCGCCGTGCAGATCGTCGGCTGGGGGCGCGGCATGGCGTTCTGGGTGATCGACTACATCGAATTGATGGGAGACCCGGCCGACGATGCCGTGTGGGTCAGCCTCACCGAGCTGCTTAACAAACCCATCGCGCACGACAGCGGCGCCACGCTCCGCGTCGAGGCTGTGGCGATCGACATGGGCGGCCACCGTACGGAGGCCGTCAAGGACTTCACGCGTCGGCGGCTGGTGCGTCGGCCCATGGCCATCTACGGCGCGAAGCACAACAACGCGCCGGTGCTGGGCAAAGGCAAGCTGTCCGACGTGGATTGGCGTGGCCGCAGCGACAAGCGCGGAGTGATGATCTACCAGGTGGGCACCGTGGCGATCAAGCATTGGCTGTTCGGTCGTCTCTCCACGGACTCAGACCGCGAGCCGGAGCAGCGCCTCACCCACTTCAGCGACGAGCTCGAGCCGATGTATTTCGCCGGGCTCGTGAGCGAGACCTACGACCCTCGCAAGAACACCTTCGTGAAGCGCCGCGGCGCCCGCAACGAGCCGCTCGACACATGGGACTACGCGTATGCGGCGGCCCATCACCAGGAGCTGCGCCTGCACCGCTGGACCGGCGCCGACTGGCAACGCGCTGCCGAACGCCTGCAAGCCCGTGCCACCGACCCCGAGCCGGCGCCTGCAACCCCTACGCCTTCTCCGACACCCGACACCCCTGAACCCCCCCCGAAAGCCCATGAACCTCAACCCGTCAATGCCGACCGAGCCCGAATCGCAGCCCGACCC
>NZ_JBFTPJ010001329.1:0-1099 GCF_056398445.1 Variovorax sp. 01T439_2 | reverse complement strand
AGGTACCGTCGAGCTGTTCTTCCTTGAAGCCCGCGTCCAGCAGCGCCTGGCGCGGCATGTCGGCCGGCGCGCGGCATACGTGGCACAGGCGCCGCGCGAGCCGCTGCGCCGTGATCAGGATCACGCTGGAGGCGATGTTGAACGGCGCGATGCCCATGTTGCGCATGCGCGTGAGCGTGGTCGGCGCGTCGTTGGTRTGCAGSGTSGASAGCACCAKGTGGCCSGTCTGCGCSGCCTTGATCGMGATSTCGGCSGTYTCSAGGTCGCGGATTTCGCCGACCATGAYSAYGTCSGGATCCTGSCGCAGGAMSGMGCGCAGCGCCGCCGCGAAGGTGAGCCCGGCGCGCTCGTTGACGTTCACCTGGTTCACGCCCGGCAGGTTGATTTCGGACGGGTCTTCCGCCGTGGCGATGTTGACGCCGGGCTGGTTCAGCAGGTTCAGGCAGGTGTAGAGCGACACCGTCTTGCCCGAACCGGTGGGGCCCGTCACCAGCACCATGCCGTAGGGGCGGCCGATCGCATGCAGCAGGCGCTCCTTTTCGTCGGCGTCGTAGCCCAGGGCGTCGATGCCCAGGCGCGCGCTGCTCGGGTCCAGGATACGGATCACGATCTTCTCGCCGAACAGCGTGGGCAGCGTGCTGACGCGGAAGTCGATCACGCGGTCGGGCCCGATCTTGAGCTTCATGCGGCCGTCCTGCGGCACGCGCTTCTCCGAAATGTCGAGCCGCGAGATGACCTTGATGCGCGAGGCCAGCTTGTCCTTGATGAGCGTGGGCGGGCTCGCGATCTCGCGCAGCTCGCCGTCGATGCGAAAGCGCACCCGGTAGTTGTGCTCGTAGGGCTCGAAGTGGATGTCCGAGGCCCGCATGCTGACGCCGTCGAGCAGCATCTTGTGCAGGAAGCGCACGACCGGCGCGTCCTCGACCTCGGCGATGGCCTGTTCGTTGGCATCGCCCGAGGTGTCCGCCGAGACGTCGTCGAACTCGAACTCGGCGCCGACGATGCTGTTGATGGTTTCCGCCGCAGTGACCGCAGCGGCTTCGATCATGCGCGAGAGCTTGTCGTATTCGGCAATGACCCAGTCCACGCCCATCTGGGA
>NZ_JBFTPJ010001328.1:0-1101 GCF_056398445.1 Variovorax sp. 01T439_2 | reverse complement strand
GCACAAGAGCGCGACTGTCGAACAGGGCGCAGTCCTGAAGAGCCCCCTTGTTCTCGGTGCTCTCTACGGCGCCACGCAGGCGAAGCTGGCAGCGTCCTTCACGTCACCCGCTCCCTTGTACTTCGCGAGCTGAGGGTACGGGCACAGCGGCATCGTGCGGTTCACGACTGCTCCAGTTCGATGGCTTGCCAGAACAGAGGTTGGTGCCATGCCCGATTCCACCCATTCGACCATCTTGTCGAGCAGGTCGAATGGGTCCGGTTGAGGGCCCTCGCCGCCGCCGCAATGATTGACGCCGGGCGCAAAGAAAGTCCGCAGGAACCCGGTGGCGCGGCTCGCGCCGTACCGCGCGTTGACGGCCTCAACGTAATCCTGCGTGTGATAGGCCGATACGGCGGGGTCGTTATAGCCGTGCCAGATGATCAGCTTGCCGCCGCGGTCCTTGAATCGGGTGAGATCCGTACTCACAGCGTCAAAGTGCGCACTGAGCTTGTTCGACGCGAAGTTGTAGTCGACGTCGGTGTCCACGTTGAGGTTGGCAACGATGCTGTACGACGGGTTCTCGTAAACCACGTTGGGCCAGAAACCGGCCCAGTTGCCATTGGGAGCCGTGGCGCCGAGCCAAGGGGAACCGCCTTCGGAACCGTGGGGGAACGCAGCGTACATCTGCCGTCCATCGGGCCGCGTCACGCGTGCGAAGTAGCGCTGCATGGAAGTCACCTGCCCGGGGGTGAGGCAGCTGTTGCTGTCCGTGCCCGCCGGACACGCCATAGACGATGGATCGAACGTGCAACGCTGCGGCTGCTGCAGGAGACCATCGACCAGGCCATCGTCCTTGTCACACGCGGCGAGAACGGCGTCGTGGATCGCGGGCAGCTTCGCTCGGGGCACCAGCAAGCTCGGGTCCCGCATCCCCTTCACCGCCACCCATGGCGCGGCGAACTGGCTTCCAACCCAATCGAACACCGGGGCTCCTGCCACGATGCCGTCGAAGTTCTCGGGGTATCGCTGCGACTGCATCATGCCCTCGCCGCCGCCTTGCGAGCAGCCGAGCCAGTAGGCCTTCTTTGCAGTCTTTCCGTAGAACGCCTGGGTCACCGC
>NZ_JBFTPJ010001327.1:0-1102 GCF_056398445.1 Variovorax sp. 01T439_2 | reverse complement strand
GTGCCCTTGATGACGATGTTGCCGAGAGTGACCTGCCCGTCCCCGCCAATGGCGACTTGGTCGCCCTGGGGGGTCTTGCGGCGCACGCTCACGATGGTGGTGCCGTGAAACTGTTCCATCGAAGCCATCTGGGGATGCCAGAGGGCAATGCAAGCCCGGGGCTGCTACCGAATGTGCGAAGCGCCAAGGCGCCCTAGTTCTTGCGCAGGGCCACCGTCGCATGGTCGGCAATGCCGACCAGGTCGAACAGCACCGCGATCAGGCGGTGGGCGTCCACGAACTGCACGCGCTCGCCCTCGGCGTCGCGCGCCCGCACCCAGCCGAGCAGCGTGCCAGCCGCGGCCAGGTCCATGCGCAGCAGCGCGGCGCACGAGATGACCGGCGCCGTGGTGTTGCGCAGGTCGGTGTCCAGCCGCTGCAGGCTCGAATGCGCCTCGCCGCGCAGATCGCCTGCCAGCGCGGCAAAGCCGGTGTCGGTGGTGGGAAAGCTCTCCGATTCGCCATTGACCGAGAGCAGCGACCACACGGAATTCGAACGGCTTGCCGCCGGTGCGGCCACCGAGGTGCAGGCGCCCTTGGGGTCCTGCCAGGCCGGCGGCGACACCTCGTAGGTGATGCAGTAGTTGAGCGCCACCAGTTCGAAGTCGTCGGGCATGTTCATCATGCGCAGCGCAGCCAGGTGCAGCTGCCACCAGATGTCCGGCGTGCCGCGCTCGCTGTTGGGCGTGGCCTCGGCCAGCACGGCCAGCAGTTTCGCGGCGCCGATGAAGCGCAGCTGGACCGGCGAATCGGCCCAGTGCGCAAACAGCACGCGCAGCGGCGCGGCGGCATCGGCCTCGATGGCGACCAGCGCGCGCCAGTCGAGCGTCCAGACCGAGCCGGCCTGCGACAGCGCCCGCGTGAGCTGGATCAAGCCGTCGCGCGCCAGGCGTGCCGGGCTGGCCCAGTTGGCGCCGGCCGGCGCCAGTTCTGCGAGTTCGCTGGCGGCCACTGCCTTCACGCTGCGCGCCAGCTCGTCGAACGAGACCCAGTCGGGCCCCATGCGCTTCATGCGCTGGGCATAGCGCATGCGCGCCGCGGCAAACCTGGCGGCATCGCCGGT
>NZ_JBFTPJ010001326.1:0-1103 GCF_056398445.1 Variovorax sp. 01T439_2 | reverse complement strand
CGCTTCGTCAAGGCCGCGAGCTACGGCGATACGCTGCAGATCGCGGTGCGCGTCACCGAGTGGCGCGACAAGAGCTTCGTGCAGGCCTACCGCGTGCTGCGCGGCGACGAGCTGATCCTCGAATGCGAGGAGGTGCGCATCTTCGCGGCCAGGCGCGAAGGCGGCGGCATCCGCGCGGTGCCGATTCCCCCGTCCATCCGGGCGCTCTGCGACGAGGCCGCGTCTTAGAATGGCCCGATGAACTGGCGCACTCTTCTTCCGCTCGCTTTGCTCGTCACCGGCTGCTCGACGCTCCCCAACGAGGTGGTGCCCGTGCGCGAAGGCGTGCTGCGCGCACCCACGTACACGCAGGCCGCCGACCATTGCAGCGCCAAGGGCCAGACGCCGCGCTGGCTCGGCAAGGCGCCCGCGGAGACCGGCGTGCTGTTCCAGTGCTACTGAGCCAGTTCGGCCGCGGCCCGGCAACGACCCGGCTGCGCCGCGGGACATAGCCAAAAAGGTTGACGCTCGTTGTGGTGCGGTGCAACAATCCCGCATCTTTATTTCGGAGCCCCGTGCGTGGACAGTGCCAGTTGGATCAGTGACAAGACGCGTGCCTCGGCAGGCGTGACACATCCGGCCCTCTAGCGCAGGCTCTTTTGCGCTGCGGCCGCCGTGCACGCAGCCTGACCCGTTCGCCATCCGAGGCGGGCGGCTCCCTCTTCCGAATCCCGCCGTTCTTCGTCACTGACTTTTTCAGTCAGCTTGCGTGTGTCCGTGCACGGGGCCCTTCATTGCGAAGGAGCCTTGCCATGCGCCAATTCCAGTCTCGTCAGCAACAGCTAAAGCAGCCGGTGCAGGAAACCGCTCGCCCGTCTGCGTCTGCGTCTGCGTCTGCGCCTGCGCGCGAGGTCACGGCGCAGGACATCGACAACGAAATGCTGGACCGCGCCGCCGCGCTCTGGACCACGCGGCGCATCCGCAGCTTCTTCCTGCTGCTCGAGCGGCCGCCCCGCGCCGGGCAGCGCTGACGCGCCGCACTGCCACCTCCCGCCGCACGACACGCAAGAAACAAGGAGGCCTGATGGACCCCGCTTCTCATGGGCGCCCTTGCGCGCCACCCC
>NZ_JBFTPJ010001325.1:0-1104 GCF_056398445.1 Variovorax sp. 01T439_2 | reverse complement strand
TGGTGAAGCCGCCGCTCATCCAGCCGGGGTTTTCCACGCCCACGTTCTGCGCGCCGAACAGCGAGCGCACGAGCTGCTGCAGCATCAGGCTGATGCCCCAGGTGGCCAGCAGCGTCTCGAGCGGCCGGCCGTAGAGGAAGCGGATCACGCCGCGCTCGAGCACCGCGCCCACCAGCGCGGAACTCAGGAAGGCCACCGGAATGGCCGCCACCAGGTACCAGCCGAAAGCCGCCTCGGGCATGTAGCGCTGGAAGATGCCCTGCATCACGTAGGTGGCGTAGGCGCCGATCATCATCAGCTCGCCGTGCGCCATGTTGATGACGCCCATCAGGCCGTAGGTGATGGCCAGGCCCAGCGCGGCCAGCAGCAGCACCGAGCCCAGGCTGATGCCGCTGAACACCGCGTTGATGCGGTCGCCCCACACCAGCGAACCGTCGATGCTCGCAATGGAGGCGACGATGGCGGCCTTGACGTCGGCCTCGGTCTCGTCGGCCAGGCGCTGGTTGAGCAGCAGCTTGGTGTCGGGGCTGCTGTTGGCGCCGAGTTCCTTGGCTGCGGCAAGGCGCCTGGCCTTGTCGGCGCTGGTGAGCATGCTGGCGGCGCGCACCAGCTGCAGCTGCGCCTTGATGCCGGGGTTGGTCTCGGCGGCCAGCGCCTTCTCGACCATCGGCACGCGCGATTCGTCGGGCTCCTTGAAGAGCGCCTGCGCGGCTTCGGCGCGCACCGCGTCGTCCTTGCTCGTGAGCTTGAGCGCGGCCTGCGCGGCATCGAGCGCGCCGCGCATGAGGTTGTTGTTGACCACGTCCTCGGCCGTGTCGGGCACCTTCAGCTCGGCACCGGTCACGGGGTCGTAGCCTTTGTCGTCCTTCATCACGAAGACCTTGTCTTCGGTGTACTTGACCGCATCCTCGGACATCGCCTGGATGAACGCGGCGGTCTTGTCGTCGGCCGTGAGCACGGCCTTGTTGAGCGCGCTGATGCGCGCCTCCGATTCGCCAGAGGCGATGGCGCGGGCTTCGTCGGCGGTCAGCGCGTGGACGGCCGATGCCATGAACAGCATGGCGGCGAGTGCACAGTGAAGGGGTCGTCGAAGCATCGTGAAAC
>NZ_JBFTPJ010001324.1:0-1111 GCF_056398445.1 Variovorax sp. 01T439_2 | reverse complement strand
GCGTGAAGCTCTCCACTTTTTCCCGCGGCGGCCTATACGCATTCACTGGCGCGGACTCGTCTGCATAGCCGAGCGCCATGCCACAAACAAGCATTTCATTGGAGCCCGCATCGATGAACGGCATGACGATCTTTGCGTAGTTGTTCCACGCCGCCTGGGGACACGTGTGCAGGCCGAGCGCACGCGCAGCGAGCATCAAGGTCTGCAGGAACATGCCGTAATCGATTAGGGAGCCACGGCCCATGACGCGGTCCATGGTGAACATGAGGCCAACCGGTGCATCGAAGAAGCGGTAGTTCCGCTGTGCCTGCGCGTGCATCTTGTCTTTCTCGCCTTTTGCGATTCCGAGAGCCCCATAAAGGCCCCAGCCGTTGTGACGTCGCCGGTCGATGTAGGGCGAGACCCACTGCGCGGGGTAGTAGCCTTCCACCTCCCCGTACTCGACAGCCAACGAGGGGTCAGCCTGTGTCGCATCGTGCGCAGCGCACACCTTCGCGACGAGTTCATCGCGACGATCCCCCTGCAGCACATGCACCTTCCACGGCTGGGTGTTCGTGCTGGACGCCGCGCAACTCGCTATCCGCAAAATCTCTTCGACTTGCTGGCGCGCGACCGGCTTGTCGGGCAAGAACGCACGGCACGAGAAGCGGCTCTCGATGGCCGACACCACGCTCGCAGGATCCTGCACGACTGTCTTTACTTGGGACATGGTCATCGAAGTGCCTTCATGGTGTTCAGCCCCTCAGACCGTGCCCGCTTGGCGCAGCTCGGCAATCTGCCCGACCGAAAGCCCCACGAGTTCGCGCAGGATCTCGTCGGTATGCGCGCCGAGAGCAGGCGCTGGCCTGATCTGCGGTGCTGGTGTACCACTGAACCGTGGCTGCACAGCCGGCATCTTCAGTTCGCCGATCTGCGGGTGCTCGACGGTCGCGATGCTGCCTCTAGCCTGGTAATGTGGGTCTGCGACGATGTCCTTGATCGAGTAGATCAAGGAGTAAGCGAGCCCCTTTTCTTCGAGAATCCGGCACGCCTCCAGAACCGGCAGCGACTTGATCCATTCAGCAACGATCTCGTTGACCTCCTCGACGCGCGCAGTGCGTTTAGCGTGGCT
>NZ_JBFTPJ010001323.1:0-1111 GCF_056398445.1 Variovorax sp. 01T439_2 | reverse complement strand
GCTGTCGCCGCACGGCGCCATCAAGCTGCGCTGGCCGCTCAATTCGCGCGACCTCGGCTGGATGTCGCGCTGGCAGAAGGCCTGCAAGCTCGAAACCTACCTGGCCAACCGCGCCCGCATGCAGCGCCTCGCGTTCTACAGCCGCACCCGGCTGCACGAAGTGACCGAAGCACGCGAACTGAGCTACGAACGCAGCGACGGCTACCTCGTGCTGCTGCGCTCCAAGCGCGAGAAAAAACTGGTCCAGCCGGGCCTCGAGGTGCTGCGCGCGGCCGGCAGCGTCTTCAAGGAGGTCGATGCCGACGAGGCCCGCCGGATCGAACCCGCGCTCAACACCGACACGGAGCTCGCAGGCGCCATCCACCTGCCCGAGGACGAAGTGGCCAACTGCCGCCAGTTCGCGCTGCTTCTCAAGTGGGAAGCCGAAGCGCTCGGCGCCCAGTTCCATTTCAATTGCGACATCGCGCCGATCCACCGCGCGGCGCCCACCTCCATTTCGCTCGCGAGCGGCTCGCAGCCGCTGCGCTTCGATGCGGTGGTGGTGTGCGCCGGTCTTGCCTCGGCCACGCTGCTGCGGCCGCTCGGCCTGCGGATTCCGCTGGCGCCGGTGTACGGCCATTCGATCAGCGCGCCAATCCGCGAATCGCTCAACGCGCCGCGCAGCGCCGTGATGGACGAACGCTACAAGGTTGCGATCTCGCGCCTGGGCCAGCGCGTGCGCGTGGCCGGCGGCGCCGAGATCGGCGGCTCCCTGAGCTCCATGAATGCGTCCGCCGTGCAAACGCTCTACAAGGTGCTGCACGACTGGTTTCCGGGTGCCGCAACGCTGCAGTCGGGCGTGCAGCAATGGAAGGGCGCGCGCCCGATGCTGCCCGACGGTCCGCCGGTGCTCGGCGCCAGCGGCGTGCCGGGCGTCTGGCTCAATCTGGGCCACGGCTCGAGCGGATGGGCGCTGTCGTGCGGCAGCGCACGCGTGGTGGCCGACCTGATCGGCGGCCGCGACGCGGGCGTCGACCTCGAAGGCCTGGGCGTCGAGCGGCTCGTCCAGTAGGCACAACGGGGCGGCTGCGCAGCCGCAGCTTCAGGCGGGCAGAATCGGCCCATGCAACGC
>NZ_JBFTPJ010001322.1:0-1705 GCF_056398445.1 Variovorax sp. 01T439_2 | reverse complement strand
GGTCTTGGCCGTGCGATACCCCTCRGGCTTGCGGATCGGCGCCCCCATGWAGAAGTCRTAGCTGAGCTTGCTCCACTGCCCCCGCACCCCGASGACCGCGCCMGCSAGGCTGCGGCCCAGCAGGTCCGCGGTSGAGCGCCCGCCGAYATGCCCGTAGTCGGCACCGACATACAGTTCCGCCCCGCTCTGRCCCATGGCCCAGCCGATGTCGTTGCGGATCAGCCAGCCGCGCTCGCCCATCAGACTGGTCTCGCCATCGAAGCCGCGCACCGTGTAGCGCCCGCCGATGGCGAAGCGGTCCTGCGGCAGCAGCGGCGTGCGGTTCCACTGCGCGCGCACCAGGCCCGAGTAGCGCAGCTTCTCTTCGCCCAGCTTGAATGGCGCGTTCAGGCTCACCTCGGCCGTGTAGAGCTTCAGGCGTGACGTGCCTTCCAGGAACGGGCTGGCGCCATTGCCGAATGCAATCTCTTCTGCTGCGGGCCTGGCGCCAAAGCCACCGGTGCCACGCTTGTAGGCCAGCGTGCCGTCGAGCGTGGCCTCGCCGATGAACTCCCGATGGTTCAGGCTGAATTCCCAGCCACCGACCACGCGATCGCTTTGGTGGTACTGGCTGTTCGAAGCGGTCAAGCCCAGCATCCAGTACCCGTACGGCAGCGAATAGTGCACCGTCTGGCCTTCGGTGCCGTAGCTCGGCTCCGAGAGGAAATGGTTGTTGATACTGTGGTTGGCGCTCAGGTAGAACAGGTCGTTCAGACCGAACGGGTTGTCCAGCGACAGCGTGGCCCCCGCCTGGTAGCGGCCGGTGGCCTCGGTGCCGCTGTCGTCCAGGCTCAGGGTGAGGCGCCACTTTTTGGCCTGCACGTACTTGACCACCAGGTCGCTGTCGCCCGGCTTGGCATCGGGTGCGGTGGAGGGCTCGATCTGGATGTCGGCCTCGGCCGTGGGGGCGCGCTTGAGGTTCTCCAGCCCTTGCTCGATGTCGCGCAGGTTCAGCAGGTCGCCCGGGCGGGCGGGAATGGCCGCGCCCAGCAAAGCGGAACTGCCCAGCAGCGTCGAGGAAGAATCCGGCGTGGTCCGGATGGCCGCGATGCGCCCGGGCACCAGGGACAAGGTCAAGGTGCCGGTGGACAGGTCCTGCGGCGCAGCGAGCACGCGCGTGGTGACAAAGCCGCGGGCGATGGCCGCCTGCTGGGCGCGGGCCAGGACCACGTTCACGCCGGCCGTGCCCAGGCACCGGCCGAGAGGCGAATCGTTGCCTTCAGGACCCGAAAGGTCAGAAACAGCCCACTGGAATGATGCGGACTGCTCGCCGACCAGCAGCACGCGGTCGATGCGAAAGCACGGGGCTTCGGATTCAGGGATGCGCTGAGTAGGCGCGGGCGGCGCGGCTCGCAGCCGCTGGTCGACCGTGCGCTCGTTCTGCTCGCGCAGCGCGCGTTCGCGTTCCTGCTGACGTTGCTGCTCGACGAAGGGTTGCGGGGTGCTGGAGACCTGGGCTTGAGCCAACAAGGGGCCGCCCAGCAGCATACCAGCCAATATGGTACGTAAGTTCGTTTTCAACTTCTCTCCCTCTATCGCTTTATTCGAACTGTTGCACATCTGAATTTCATCTGCTGTCCGGTCTTGGATCCACAATGATTCAGGCGCACTCGGTGGGCTATTTTTTTATCAATGCGCTTATGCACACGTCCGCACAACGTCGAGA
>NZ_JBFTPJ010001321.1:0-1113 GCF_056398445.1 Variovorax sp. 01T439_2 | reverse complement strand
ACTTCAGGTCGAGCGCGTCGTCGGTTCCGTGCAGGCCGGCCAGTTGCCCGAAGGACTGGCGCGCCGGCGTTTCGACGCGAACCACCGAGCGTCGCTGCACGGCAACCACGGTCTTGCCGTTCTTCTGGCGAATGGAAGCCACCACGTTGCGGCCGCCACGGACGACCTTCTCGCTTCTGTCGGCGACCTTGGCGCCGCGCGGCGCCTTGCCGGAGCGTTTGACTTCAACCGGCACCGGTCCTGCGGACTTCTTGGCCACGGAGGTCTTGGCGGCGGTTGTTTTTTCCTTCTTGGCGGCCTGTGCACCGGACAGCAAAAACGCCGTGGCGCAGAGCGCGACGGCGACGAATTTGACTGCGGGCAAGAACCGCTGGCTGGAAACTCGGCGGGGGCGGGTTTCGGGCATTAATAAATCTCCAGCGGCGAAATTGAGAACCGCAGTGTATCCAAATCAAAAAAGGCACGCAATATCAGTTACTTGCGTCCTGTTCTTCAATCGAATAACAAGAATCGCGTGTCACCTAACCTTGTGCCGCCACTTTCTCAGCTTGRCTCTGTAACTTGTTGAGCGCACTCAAATAAGCCTTTGCCGACGCGACCACGATGTCTGGATCTGCCCCGACACCGTTGACCACCCGCCCCGCATTTTGTAACCGAACTGTAACTTCTCCTTGGCTTTCTGTCGAGCCACTGATCGCATTCACCGAGTAAAGCACCATTTCGGCGCCGCTCTTGACATGCGATTCAATGGCCTTGAGAGAAGCATCGACCGGGCCATTGCCATCGGATTCACCAGTGACTTCCTTACCCTGGACGGTGAAGACAACCTTGGCCTGGGGACGTTCGCCGGTTTCACTGTGCTGCGAGAGCGAGACAAAAGCAAACTGTTCGTCAACGTTCGAGTGCTCTTCAGCGCTGACGAGCGCGAGGATGTCCTCGTCGAAAATTTCGGACTTGCGGTCCGCCAGTTCCTTGAAGCGCAAGAAGGCGGCGTTAATGTCGGCTTCGCTGGCCATGGTCACGCCCAGTTCCTGCAGCCGCTGCTTGAATGCATTGCGCCCGCTGAGCTTGCCCAGCACGATCTTGTTGGCGGCCCAGCCCACGTCCTCGGCC
>NZ_JBFTPJ010001320.1:0-1115 GCF_056398445.1 Variovorax sp. 01T439_2 | reverse complement strand
CTCATGGCGCGCTTCCTGCCTGAGGACCGTGGACGATGAATCCCTCACGCATTTCGAACGAAGCGGAGGCGCTGCGTGCCGTGGCGCATCCGATGGACGGGTCTTCCAGCGACCATGACGCGCTGCTCGAGCTGATCGGCGATGCGCACTATGTGCTGCTCGGCGAGGCTTCGCACGGCACGCACGAGTTCTATGCGGCGCGCGCCGACATCACGCGGCGCCTCTTGGCCGAGAAAGGCTTCCACGCGGTGGCCATCGAAGGCGACTGGCCCGACGCCTACCGCGCGAACCGCTACGTGAGGGGCGCCGGCGGCGACGCCAATGCGCGCGAAGCGCTCGCGGGCTTCCGGCGCTTTCCGACCTGGATGTGGCGCAACGAGGACGTCGCAAGTTTTATCGAATGGCAGCGCGCCTTCAACGACGCGGGCCCGCCGCAGGGCAAGACCGGCTTCTACGGCCTGGACCTCTACAGCCTGCACGCCTCCATCGAAGCCGTGCTCGACTACTTCGACCGCACCGATCCCGTGGCGGCGCGAAGCGCCCGCGAACGCTACGCATGCTTCGACCGCTTCGGCGACGGCGGCCAGGTGTACGGCCTGATGGCCGGGCTCGGCAACACGCCCTCCTGCCAGCGCGAAGTGGTCGAGATGCTGGTCGAGATGCGCCGCGCCGCCGGCGATGCATGGCGCAGCGGCGGCGCGGCCAATGAGGAAGACGCCTTCAACGCCGAGCAGAATGCGCGCCTCGTCAAGAACGCCGAGGCCTACTACCGCTCGATGTACCTGAGCGACGTGTCCTCCTGGAACCAGCGCGACCGGCACATGGTGGAGACGCTGGGCGAGATCGAACGCCACCTGTGGCGCGCGAGCGATCGACCGAAGATCGTGGTGTGGGCGCACAACTCGCACCTGGGCGATGCGCGCGCCACCGAGATGGGCGAGCGCCGCGGCGAACTCAACGTGGGCCAGCTGGTGCGCGAACGCCAGGGCCGCGATGCGGTGCTGGTGGGCTTCACCACGCACACCGGCAGCGTGATGGCGGCCTCCGACTGGGGCGCGGCCGCCGAACGCAAGCAGGTGGTCCCCTCGCGCGAGGACAGCTACGAGGGCCTCATG
>NZ_JBFTPJ010001319.1:0-1116 GCF_056398445.1 Variovorax sp. 01T439_2 | reverse complement strand
GCCTTGAAGGTGTGCCAGCCGGAGCCCCCCATGTCSGTGGTGCGGCCCGGTCCGCCGTTGAAGGCGCCGGGCAGCGGCGTGGTCGGCGTGCGCGAGGTGTCGCGCGCATAGTCGAACAGGCTTGCGGACAGCTCCCAGTCGAACACCCCGCCGGTGTGGCTCTTCACCGAGAGGCCATGCATGTAGTGGGTGAGCGCGGTTTCGGTCGGCGCCAGCGCGGCGCTCGGCGCATCGAGGTTGTAGCTCCGCCCGGCGATGTTCACGCGCCCCGAATACACCGGCCYACCGAAGGCATCGCGCAGGTAGGTGTCGACGCTGCCGTGCGTGGTGTTGTTCCAGGCGCCCAGCGTGTAGGTGGCGCGCACCGTGGGCGAGAAATCGTAGGCCAGCTTGAGCTTGGCCTGCTCCTGCGTGGTGTCGTAGATCGTCGAGCCGCCTACCAGCCACCAGGGCTGGTTCGACGGGTTCAGCCCCAGAACCGCCCCGGTGACCGGCGTGCCGGCATTGCCCAGGGTGCCGGCACTCGCGAGCCGGTTGCCGAACACCAGCGCCTGCCCCTTGCTGTGGGTGCGCGAGGCGCTGAGCCACCATGACCAGTCGCCGCTGCGGCTGCCCAGCGAGAGCTCGAGCTGCTGGCCGGCGGGCGAGGAGTGGCTGTTGTACAGGTCGAAGTTGGAGGCGAAGCCGCTGAGCTTGGCGTGCGCTTCGAGCCGGGTGGGCATGCGCGTCACGTAGTCGACCACGGCGCCGACCGAGTTGCCCGGATAGGCCGCCGAGAACGGCCCGTACAGCACGTCGACCCGCTCGATCTCCTCGGGCGAGACCATGCCCCAGCGCGGCGCGTAGGTAGCGCCGTTGCCCAGCGGGTTCGACAGCATGACGCCGTCGGCATACACCATCGAGCGAGCGCTGTTGCCCGTGCCGGAGGCGCGCGTGGCAAGCACCGCATGGTTGAAATCGCCGATGTAGCGCTTGCGCACCACGAGGCTGGGCAGGTACTTGAGCGCGTCTTCGCCGTCGGTGGCGTTGACGGTTTCGGCGATCTGCTCGTGCGTCACGCCCTCGATGGTGGTCGGAATCTGGGTCGGCAGCGAGGTCGGGCGGCCGCCGCTGACC
>NZ_JBFTPJ010001318.1:0-1117 GCF_056398445.1 Variovorax sp. 01T439_2 | reverse complement strand
GCCCTGCCATCGCCATGTGCGATGGGTTCATTGCCCTGGGGCGACGAGTCCCGGCCGCCCCACACGGCAAAACGCCCCGCGCCTCGCTTTGCGGCGAGGGGCGGGGCGCGCGGGGCTCGGGTGTGCCTACTGGCGCTTCTTGGCGGCGTCTTCCATCTTTTCGCCACTCTTCTGGATGTCCTGGCCGGCACCCCTGAAGGTGTTGCAGCCCCCCAGCGGAATGGCAAGTGTGAAAGCGACGGCGATCAGCGCGGCAAGTTGCTTCATGACGGGTCTCCTGAAGGCGTTGAGAAAGGCGGCCCGAAGTCGAGCCTCCGATGCACAACGTATCGACGCCCCGCCGCCGGCCCTGTCAGCCAAGACGCAAAAAAGCTGCCCGAGGGCAGCTTTCCGGCTTGAGCGCAAGCAGCGCGCGTTCAGCGCTTGCCGATGGGCTGCACGTCGCGCTTGGGCGAGCCTTCGAACAGCTGGCGCGGGCGGCCGATCTTGTACTCGGGGTCGCCGATCATTTCGTTGAGCTGGGCAATCCAGCCCACGGTACGGGCCAGCGCGAAGATCGCGGTGAACAGCGGCACCGGGATGCCGATGGCGCGCTGCACGATGCCCGAGTAGAAGTCGACGTTCGGGTAGAGCTTGCGCGACACGAAGTACTCGTCTTCCAGCGCGATCTTCTCGAGTTCCTTGGCGAGCTTGAACAGCGGGTCTTGTTCCAGGCCCAGCTCGGTCAGCACTTCGTTGCAGGTTTCCTGCATCAGCTTGGCGCGCGGGTCGTAGTTCTTGTACACGCGGTGGCCGAAGCCCATGAGCTTGACGTTCGAGTTCTTGTCCTTGACCTTCTTGATGAACTCGCCGATCTTCTCCACGCCGCCTTCCTTCTGGATGTCGTAGAGCATGTTGAGCGCCGCTTCGTTGGCGCCGCCGTGGGCCGGGCCCCAGAGGCAGGCCACGCCGGCTGCGATGGCCGCGAAGGGGTTGGTGCCCGACGAGCCGCACAGGCGCACGGTCGAGGTCGAGGCGTTCTGCTCGTGGTCCGCGTGCAGGATGAAGATGCGGTCGAGCGCGCGCTCGAGCACCGGGTTCACCTTGTACGCGCTCGAGCACCGGGTTCACCTTGTAC
>NZ_JBFTPJ010001317.1:0-1122 GCF_056398445.1 Variovorax sp. 01T439_2 | reverse complement strand
GGGCACGCCGGTGGAGCCCGAGGTGTAGATGACGTAGGCGGCCTGCTGCGAATCGGCAGCTTGCGCCGGCAGGCCGTCGGGCTGGATTGCCAGCGCGGCGGCCGTCTCGTCGCCATCGAGCGCCATGCAGTGCGGCACGCCGGCCAGCTGCGGCAGGAGCGCGGCATGGGTCAGCACGGCGGCGGGCGCCGCTTCCTCGAACACGAAGGCGCTGCGCCCGGCCATGTGGGCCGGATCGATCGGCAGGTAGGCCGCGCCGGCCTTGACGATGGCCAGGTGCGCGACCACGAGGTCGAGCGAACGCGGCAGCACCGTCGCCACGATGGCGCCAGCGCCGATGCCCCGGCCGCGCAGCAGCTGCGCGAGCCGGTTGGCGCGCAGGTCGAGCTCGGCATAGCTCACCGTGGCGTCGTCGAGCACCACCGCCGCCGCATGCGGCCGCTCGGCGGCATGGGCCTGCACCATGGCGGCCAGCGTGAGCGGCGCCAGCTCGCGCGTGCGGCCGCTCCAGTCCTCCAGCACACGGCGGTTTTCCTCGGCGCTCAGGATGGCCAGGCTGCCGATGGGTTCGTCGGGTGCATCGCAGGCCTCTTCGAGCAGGCGCGCGAGCCGCGCCGCAATGGCCTCGACCGTGCCGCGGTCGAACAGGTCGGTGCTGTATTGGATGCCGCCGGCAATGCCGCCGGGCAGGCCGTCGGCGCCGCGCTGCTCGTCGAGGATGAAGGACAGGTCGAACTTTGCGGTGTCCACGGCCACCGGCTGCGGCGTGATCGACAGGCCCGGCAGGCTGAAGGACAGCCGGTTGCTGCCCTGCTGGAAGCCCAGCATGACCTGGAACAGCGGCAGGTTGGCGCCCGAGCGGCCCGGCCGCAGCAGCTCCACGATGCGGTCGTACGGAAGCTCCTGGTTGGCGTAGGCCGCCAGGTTGGTGGTGCGCACGCGCGCGATCAGCTCGCGCAGGCTCGGCTGCCCCGAGAGGTCGGTGCGCAGCACCAGCGCATTGACGAAGCAGCCGATCAGCTCGTCCAGCGCGTGGTCGCTGCGCCCGGCCACCGGCGTGCCGATGGCGATGTCGTCGCCGGCGCCGAGCCGGTGCAGCAGCCCCGCGAGTGCGGCCTGCAG
>NZ_JBFTPJ010001316.1:0-1123 GCF_056398445.1 Variovorax sp. 01T439_2 | reverse complement strand
GCATCAGCTTGTCGTACAGCTTGGCCAGATTGGTGTGCTGGCTGCGCCAGTCGATCTCGGGAAAGCGCAGCCCCAGCCAGCCCAGCGCACAGCCCACGGCGATGTCCGAGAGGCTCAGGTGGATGCCGCTGCAAAAGGGCTTGTCGGCCAGCCCCTTGGCCATGGCGGCGATGCCGCCTTCGACCTTGGCGCGCTGGCGCTCGATCCAGGCGGCGCTGCGCTCGCCGTCGCTGCGGCCGGACCAGGTGGCTTCCAGGCGCCAGAGCACGCCGGCGTCCATGACGCCGTCGGCCAGCGCTTCCCAGGTCTTGACCTCGGCGCGCTCGCGGCCTTGCTGGGGGATCAGCTTGCCCACGGGGGACAGGGTGTCGAGGTATTCGACGATCACGCGCGAATCGAACATCGCGTCGCCGCCTTCCATGATGAGGCAAGGCACCTTGCCCAGGGGGTTGGAGTGCGCGATGGTGGTGTCGGCCGCCCAGACGTCCTCGATCACGAACTGGTAGTCGAGACGCTTTTCAGCCAGCACCACGCGCACCTTGCGCACATAAGGGCTGGCGGCCGATCCGATCAGTTTCATGAAAGCTCTCTCCCCTTGCATTGATGACGTTTGTTCATGGTCATTTTAGGGGAAGGGCCAAAGAGCGGGCCCCGATCCGTGGCAAACGTGCATCGGCGCCAAGCCACCTAAAATTCGGGGAATGAGCTTCTCCACCGTTTCCGCCCTCTCCCCACTTGATGGCCGCTATGCGGCCAAACTCGCGGCCTTGCGCCCGCTGATGAGCGAACAGGGCTACATGCACCGGCGCGTGCAGGTCGAAGTGGCGTGGTTCATCGCGCTGTCGGACTGCGGCTTTGCCGAATTCAAGCCGCTCACGGGCGGCGCCCGCAAGTACCTGCTGGGTCTGGTTTCGCACTTCTCCGAGGCCGACGCGCTGGCCATCAAGGACATCGAGAAGACCACCAACCACGACGTGAAGGCGGTCGAATACTGGATCAAGTCCAAGTTCGAAGCCCGGCCCGAGCTGCTGGCCGCCGCCGAATTCGTGCACTTTGCCTGCACCAGCGAAGACATCAACAACACCAGCCATGCGCTGCAGATCCAGGCCGCGCGCGAAAAGGT
>NZ_JBFTPJ010001315.1:0-1124 GCF_056398445.1 Variovorax sp. 01T439_2 | reverse complement strand
TCGAAGCCCAGGCTGCCTTGGTCTGCTCCACGCTTGCCTTCATCGCATCGGCGGCAGCGCCGCTTTGCGCCGACACGCACGACTGGGCCTTGGCCAGGTAGTCGTTGCACTCCTGCGGCAGGTCCGCGGCCGATGCCGTGGGAGCGGCGGCTGCGGGCGCGGCCGGTGCAGCCGGAGCGGCAGGCGCCGCGGGAGCGGGCGCTGGTGCAGCGGCAGGTGCCGGCGGTGCAACAGGCGCCTCTTCCTTCTTGGAGCAGGCAGTCAGCGCGGCGGCCATGGCCACCAGAACGAGAAGTTTCTTCATTTGTGCAGAGTCCCCAAAAAAAGGCCTTCGGTTATCGGTTCGCAGTGCGAAGCGCGAATGGCAATGTGGCCCGGTCCATTGCCGCAATCAAACACCGGCGGCCGCAGCGGCGCCGGAAACGATTTCCGAAAGCTCCTTGGTGATGCCTGCCTGGCGGGTCTTGTTGTAGACCAGCTTGAGCTCGTTGATCACGTTGCCGGCGTTGTCCGTCGCCGCCTTCATTGYGACCATCCGGGCCGAGTGCTCGGACGCCATGTTCTCGGCCACGGCCTGGTAGACCAGCGACTCCACATAGCGCACCAGCAGCTCGTCGATCACGCTCTGCGCATCGGGCTCGTAGATGTAGTCCCACGAATGCTGGCCAGCCTCGACCTGCAGCGAGTCCGCGGCCAGCGGCAGCAGCTGCTCGACGAGCGGCTCCTGCTTGATCGTGTTGATGAACTTGGTGTAGCACAGGTACACGGCCGAGAGCTTGCCTTCCGCATAGGCGTCGAGCAGCGTCTTGACCGGGCCGATGAGCTTGTCGAGATGCGGCGTGTCGCCCAGATGGGTGACATGGGCCACCACGCGCGCACCGATGCGGTTCAGGAAGCCCAGGCCCTTGCTGCCGATGGCCACCGACTCGATCGCGATGCCCGCGCTCTGTGCTTCCCGCAGCTTGCCGGTGACGGCGCGCAGCAGGTTGGTGTTCAAGCCGCCGCACAGGCCCTTGTCGCTCGTGACGATGATGAAGCCGATGGCCTTGGCCTCGTTCTTCTTCATGAACGCGTGCGTGTACTCGGGATTCGCCTTGCCCAGGTTGGCCGCGATGTTGCGGATC
>NZ_JBFTPJ010001314.1:0-1130 GCF_056398445.1 Variovorax sp. 01T439_2 | reverse complement strand
TTTCTGAGCAAACACTTTCCGGTGCTCCAGTCGCGCTGGCGTGATCAGTTTCTCTAGGTGTTGCGGGACAGTGGCTTTGAATACGTTCATCTCGACACCCATCAGATCGGGACCATGGTTGTGACTGGACCCGAGTGGCGACGCGAACTCGAGGTCATGCTGGGCATGTTCAGTGCCGAGACACCAGTGCCCCAAGGTTGGCTAGGTCGGCTCCTGCGCAGGCCATCTCCCCAGTCACCGCTGGCGCTGTACAACGTTCGGTTCGGTTCGCGCTATGACGGTGACGAACGTTCCGAGCCTTGGGCGTATTGCGGAGCCAGCGGTACGGATGAAACCATGCCATGGGAATCGGGGCTTTGATGGCTGGTCGTACTGTGCAAGCACCCGTCGAAAATCAGAAGCGCCGGCGCGTCCATGGCGGTGAATCGCAGGTGTGGTATTCCCACGCAATCGAGACAGCCGAGGTCTCCGGTGGCCGGRCTTCGGGCACTCGCAGGTGGCGATCGACATTGCTCGGTGCACTTATCGGCCTCCTGTCGTTCCGATGTTGCTCATGAAGTGGCTCGTGGGGTTTCAAGTCGAGGCGGCGGCAGAGCGCCGAGCGAAGGAAGCAGGCACGCGTGCGGAATCGGACCGATGTTTCGAGCTGGCGTCACAGCGCGCAATTGAAACCTGTCGAACTGGGGAAAGGTGCCGCGGCAAACCTCGACCCGAGATTGATCAAGAGCGATCAGTCATGAAGCAAGAGAAAGAATTCAGCGTGGATAAAAACTTCAAGGCCGTGGTGACTCTCGCATTGACCGCCGCGATGCTCGCGGGCTGCGCTGCCGCACCGTATCGTCTTCCTGGTACGGAGACGCAACCATTGTCCAGCCTCGCCATCGTCAAGTCAGGGCCACGCGCCGCTACCTATTTGGCTTCGATTGATGGGGAACAGGTCCCACATGTTCTCCGCCCGGTAGTCCGGTGGGAGCTTTCGCCCGGTGAGCACGCGGTGGTCGTCGGCCTCAGGACGCACCCGCAGTTCCGGGCCGACCACACCTCCCTGAAATTCGTGGCGCTTCCGGGCCAAAGGTACGTGATCCAGTACGAAGTCAAAGCCTCGTGGGGTCGCGGCACATGGCGTGGCT
>NZ_JBFTPJ010001313.1:0-1130 GCF_056398445.1 Variovorax sp. 01T439_2 | reverse complement strand
GTGCTGTCGGGTACCGAAGAGTGGTTCTGGCTGGTGGGCGGCGCGGGGGCGATCACGCTGCTGCTCGGCGGCTTCGTCGCGATGTTCCAGCGCGACCTGAAGGCGCTGCTCGCGTACTCGACCATCTCGCACCTCGGGCTCATCACGCTGCTGCTGGGACTGAACAGCCCGCTGGCGGCAGTGGCGGCGGTGTTCCACATCATCAACCACGCGACCTTCAAGGCATCGCTCTTCATGGCGGCCGGCATCATCGACCACGAGAGCGGCACGCGCGACATCCGCAAGCTCAGCGGCCTGCTGCGGCTGATGCCGATCACCGGCACGCTGGCGATCATCGCGAGCGCATCGATGGCCGGCGTGCCGCTGCTCAACGGCTTTCTCTCGAAGGAAATGTTCTTTGCCGAGACGGTGTTCATCCAGGCGACGCCGTGGATCAGCCTGAGCCTTCCGGTCATTGCCACCGTGGCGGGTGTCTTCAGCGTGGCCTATTCGGCGCGCTTCGTGTTCGACGTGTTCTTCGGCCCGCCCTGCGGTCCCGAGGTGCCGAGGCAACCGCACGAGCCGCCGCACTGGATGCGCGTGCCGGTCGAGCTGCTGGTGCTGGTCTGCCTGGTGGTGGGCGTGGCGCCGGCCTGGTCGGTCGGCACCTTGCTGGCCACGGCCGCCACGCCGGTGGTCGGCGGCGTGCTGCCCGAATACAGCCTGGCCGTATGGCACGGCTTCAACCTGCCGCTGGCGATGAGCTTCGTGGCGCTGGCGGGTGGCATGGCGCTCTACCTGTCGCAGCGCCGCCGCCGCGCGGAGGGCAAGCTCGAACACACGCCGCTGCTGCACCGCTTCGACGGCCAGGCCATCTTCGAGCACCTGCTCGCGCAGCTCAGCGAGGCCGGCCGGCGCAGCCGCCGCCTGCTGGGCACGCGGCGCATGCAGTCGCAATTGCTGCTCTTGATCGCGGTGGCGGCGGCGGGCGCCGCGGCTTCGCTCTGGACCGCACCCGTCGCCCGCGGCGGCCGCGAGCTGCTGCCCTTCTCGCCGATGTTCGCGATGACCTGGCTGATCGGCGGCGTCTGCGCGCTGGCGGCGGCATGGCAGGCCAAGTTCCACCGCCTGGCCGCGCTGATGCTGGCCTC
>NZ_JBFTPJ010001312.1:0-1133 GCF_056398445.1 Variovorax sp. 01T439_2 | reverse complement strand
GGCATGCAGGTGGCGCGTGAGTGCGTTCATCACGGTGCGAAGGCGCGCATCGGGCGTGCGCTCCATGGCCTGGAGCGCGAAGCCCAGCACCGAGTCGGGGGAGGTGGCGATGTTCATGGGAGTCTCGTCGGATGTTTGTGCAATCGTTTGCATGATCTTAGTCCAAACCGGCAGAAAGTAAAATGACCCTGCTGGCGAACCTGGGAATGCCGGAAAGCCGTTCCAGCGTTCCGCACAAGCGACAATCGTTTGCACCAATCAGTCCATGAGCACCAGCCTGCCTTCTTCCCCCGTGACCATCCGCGACGTTGCCCGCGCGGCCGGCGTGCATGTGTCGACCGTGTCGCGCGCGCTCAGTCCCGAGAAGCGCTCGCTGATCAGCGACGAGGTGCTGCGCGTGGTGGAGGAGGCGGCGCAGCGCCTGGGCTACCGGCCCAACCGCGCGGCCTCGGCCCTGCGCACGGGCCGCACCCACACCATCGGCGTGCTGGTGCCCGACATCACCAACGCGGTGTTCCCGCCGATCCTGCAGGGCATCGAGGCCAGCGCGGCGGCGCGCGGCTACTTCGTGTTCGTGACCAACGTGGTCGATCCAGCGCTCGCGCGGCCGGTGCTCGAGCGCATGCTGGCGCAGCGCGTCGACGGCGTGATCCTGGCCACCGCCACGCGCGACGATCCGCTGGTCGACTTCGTCGCCAAGGCCGGCATGACGGCGGTGCTGGTCAACCGCGCCGACGAGACCGGCCGCCTGCCGGCCGTGGTGAGCGACGACCGGCTTGCGATGAAGCTCGCGGTCGACCACCTTGTGGGCCTGGGCCACAAGCGCATCGCGCACCTGGCCGGGCCGCAGAACATCCCCACCGGCGTGGGCCGGCGCCTGGGCCTGGAGCAGGCGCTGCGCGACCACCGCATGAAGCCGCTGCGCGTGGTCGAGTGCGAAAGCTACAGCCGCGAGGCCGGCGCGGCCGCCATGCGGCAGATGCTCGAGGCCGGCCCTGCCCCGCAGGCCGTGGTGTGCTGCAACGACCTCGTGGCGCTGGGCGCCTACGACGCGCTGCGCCAGGCCGGCCTGCGCGTGCCGAAGGACATCTCGGTCACCGGCCACAACGACATGCCGCTGGTCGACATGGTCG
>NZ_JBFTPJ010001311.1:0-1135 GCF_056398445.1 Variovorax sp. 01T439_2 | reverse complement strand
GCCAAAGGAAGAGGCTCAGCGCGATCAGCGAACTCGTCAGCAGCACCATGCGGCCCGCGCCTACGCGGTCGATGAACCGGCTCACGAGCATGTTGCCCGCAAGGCCGAACACGCCGAACAGCGCCCACATCAGGCTCAGCATGGTGGGGTCCGCGCCGAAGTCCCGCTTCAGGATCGGCCCGAAATAGCTGAACAGCACGAACTGGCCAGCCCCCTGCAGCGCCGTGACCGAGACGATGCCCATCAGCACCGGGCTGCGCAGCACGCGCGCCCAGGCGGCCGCCGTCAGCGCCGCGGGGCGGATGCCCTGCGGCAGGGTCAGCCAGATCGATGCCGCACTGGCGATGCTCAGCAGCGCGATCGCCCCGAAAGCCACGCGCCAGCCCAGATGGCCGCCCACCAGCGCACCGATGGGCAGCCCGAGCACCGAGGCCAGCGACCAGCCCAGGAAGACGAAGGTCACGGCGCGGCCGCGATGCTCCGGCGGCACCAGCATGCCGGCGCAGGCCGCAGCCTGGGGCGTGAAGATGGCGGGCGCCACCACCGTGAGCATGCGCACCGGCAGCAGGGCACCGAAGCTCGGCATCAGCGCCGCAACGGCATGCCCGGCCGCGTACCAGAGCAGGGTGAGGGCGAGCAGCTGGCGGCGGTCCCAGCCTGCGACCGCTGCCGCCAGCAGCGGCGCGCCCAGGCACATCACGACCGCGGCCACCGTGATCAGCTGGCCCGCTGTTGCCACAGAGACAGACAGCGACGCGCTGATTTCATTGAGCGTGCCGGGCACCACCATCACGCCCGTGCCGATCACGAAATTGCCGGCCAGCAAGGCCCACAGTGCGCCCCGGGGCGCGGCCCGGCGGCTCATGGATTCACCGGCGAACCTGCAGCGCGCCGGGGTTCACGATGTTGGTGGGGTTGCCCTTGATGAAACTCACGACATTGTCGAAAGCCTGGCCGAAGTAGCTTTCGTAGCTGTCCTGCTCGACATAGCCGATGTGCGGCGTGCAGATGCAGTTCTCCAGCCGCAGCAGCGCATGGCCCTGCAGCGGCGGCTCGCTCTCGAACACGTCGACCGCCGCCAGTCCGGGCCGGCCGCGGTTGAGCGCAGCAAGCAGCGCATCGGCCTCGACCAGTT
>NZ_JBFTPJ010001310.1:0-1140 GCF_056398445.1 Variovorax sp. 01T439_2 | reverse complement strand
AGCGCACGCTGCGCTCGGGCGGCGCGGCCCACCTGAAGACCGGCTCGCTGCGCGATGCGGCCGGCGTGGCCGGCTATGTGCACGGCGCAAGCGGCCGCCGCTATGTGCTGGTGGCCATCGCCAACGGCGAGAACGCGGGAGCCGCGCGCGCCGCGTTCGATGCGCTGGTTGATTGGGCGTCGCAGGACAACTGAGGGCCTTCGGCCGCTTGGCAGCGGCCGTGTACTGAAAACTTCTCTAGGTAGACGCGCCGCTTGCGCGCGGCCGTGGCGCTGCACAGAATCGGACGCCCGTTCGATTCGACAACATCCAGGAGCAACGCCTTGAAAAAGCCGCAACGACAACTCCCCACTCCGCTGCACAAGGTTGCGGCTCTGGCCGGCGCCACGCTGCTGCTGGCGGCCTGCGGCGGTGGTGGTGGAGGGGGCGGCGGCATCGGCATCGGCTTTCCACCGCCAACCGGCGACACCGGCCGCGGCTCGGTCGTCACGGATCCGCCCGAGCAGACCGCCAAGCTCTCGGCCGACCAGCTCCGCACCAACCTCCAGGCGACCGACCAGGGCAAGGCCCTGCTGCAGGTGGCGGGCACGCCCCGGTGCGGGGTCGCGGTGCGCTACCTCGAATACCGCACCATCGGCGGCAAGAACGAGGCCACCAACGCCACCGCCGCGATCATGCTGCCCGCCGGTACCGACGTGGCCTGCAACGGGCCGCATCCCGTGGTGCTCTATGCGCACGGCACCACGGCCGCGCGCAACTACAACCTCGCCAAATGGACCGACTCCACCCAGCCGGCCGCCGGCGAGGGCCTGACGATCGCCGCCATGTTCGCGGCGCAGGGCTACATCGTGGTGGCGCCCAACTATGCGGGCTACGACAAGTCGACGCTGGCCTACCACCCGTACCTCGACGGCGACCAGCAGGGCAAGGACATGGTGGACGCGCTCACCGCGGCGCGCAAGACTTTCACGGGCATCGACGCCACCGACGCGGGCTCGCTGCTGATCACCGGCTACTCGCAGGGCGGCTACGTGGCGCTGGCAGCACACCGCGAGATGCAGGTCACGGGCCGGGCGGTGACGGCGTCGGCGCCGCTCTCCGCGCCTTCGGCCATCGGGCTGCTGGCGGACTACACCTTCA
>NZ_JBFTPJ010001309.1:0-1140 GCF_056398445.1 Variovorax sp. 01T439_2 | reverse complement strand
CGGCTACGTCACCACGCAGGAGGGCAAGGCCGCGGCCGAGGCGCTGCACGACGTGCTGGTGCGCACCGATGCACAGGGCTACATCGAGAGCTGCAACGCGGTGGCCGCCATCGATTTCCGCGACAGCAACCGCCGCATCGCCGTGCCCACGCTGGTGATCGCGGGCCTGCAGGACGAGGCCACGCCGCTGGCGATGTCCGAAGCCATCGTGGCCGCCATTCCCGGCGCGCGCCTGGCCACCATCGACGCGGCGCACCTGAGCGCGGTGGAGCGGCCGGTCGAGTTCACGCAGCTGCTGATCGATTACTGGCGCAGCCTTTGAGAAATGCGGGGGTCCGAGCCCTGGGGACGGCCCTAGGTCTAACCCCTAATCCGTGCGAACAATGCACGCACGCGTTCGATGATCGAACACTGGGCACATGTGGAGCGTTGTGGGCGGCGGCGGGTGTTCCTACAGTCACCCCCATGCATCGCTCCATTGCCACCGTCTCCCTCAGCGGCACGCTTCGCCAGAAGCTCGAAGCCGTTTCGGCCGCAGGCTTCGACGGCATCGAGCTGTTCGAGGCCGACTTCGTCAACTTCAAGGGCAGCGCCGCCGAGCTGGGCCGCATCGCCTCCGACCTCGGCCTCTCGATCGACCTGTACCAGCCGTTCCGCGATTTCGAGGGCATGCCCGAGGCGCAGTTCCGCCGCAGCCTGGAGCGCGCCGAGCGCAAGTTCGACCTGATGGAGGCCATGGGCGCGCCGCTGATGCTGTGCTGCTCCAACACCTCGCCGCTCTCGGTGGACGACCCGGCGCTGGCCGCCGCGCAGCTGCACGAGCTCGCGGAACGCGCCGCGCGCCGCAACCTTCGCGTGGGCTTCGAGGCGCTGGCCTGGGGCCGCCACACCTCGCTGTACGGCCAGGCCTGGAACATCGTGAAGCAGGCCGACCACCCGCACCTTGGCCTGATCCTCGACAGCTTCCACACGCTGTCGCTGAAGGACGATGCCACGGGCATCGCCGCCATCCCGGGCGACAAGATCTTCTTCCTGCAGATGGCCGACGCGCCGCTGCTGTCGATGGACGTGCTGCAGTGGGCGCGCCACCACCGCTCGTTCCCGGGGCAGGGCGATCTCGACGTGATCGGCTTCTTCGAG
>NZ_JBFTPJ010001308.1:0-1144 GCF_056398445.1 Variovorax sp. 01T439_2 | reverse complement strand
CGACAGGTTGGCGGGCCGATGGCTCGAAGAAACAAAAAAAGCGCCCAGCATTGCCGGGCGCTCTTTTTTGTTTCACCGACGCTGTCGGATTTCTTCAGCGATCAGACGTCGATATTCGCCGCCCGCAGCGCGTTCTGCTCGATGAACTCGCGGCGCGGCTCGACCTCGTCGCCCATCAGCATGGTGAACACGCGGTCGGCTTCGATGGCGTCGTCGATCTGCACGCGCAGCAGGCGGCGCACGGTCGGGTCCATGGTGGTTTCCCACAGCTGTGCGGGGTTCATTTCGCCCAGGCCCTTGTAGCGCTGTCGCGAGGTGGCGTTCTCGGCCTGGCCGATGAGCCACTTCATGGCGATGCGGAAGTCGGCCACCTTTTCTTCCTTGGCGCGTTCGCCTTCGCCGCGGCGGACGGTGGCGCCCTCGCTGCTCAGGAGGTTGCGGAAGGTGTTGGCGGCTTCGGCGAGCGCGGCGTAGTCGGCGCCGTGCACGAAGTCCTGCGTGAGCACGCTGCTCTTGATGTTGCCGTGATGGCGGCGGCTGATGCGCAGCAGCGGCTTGTCGGTGCGGGCGTCGAATTCGCTGCTTACCTCGGCCGGCACGCCGGTGGTGTTGAGCTCGCGCAGCTTGGCCTGCAGCGCAACGGCCGAGGCTTCGGCCGCGGGCGTGGTGTCGAGGTCGAGCGCCACGCCGTCGGCAATGGCGCGCAGGGCCTCGGCATCCATGAAGTTGCGCAGCCGCGCGATCACGGCTTCGGCCAGCTGGTGCTTGCGCGCGAGTTCGGCCAGCGTGTCGCCGGAGAGGGTGGTCGAGTTGGGGCCGCCGGTCTCGATGCTCGCGTCCTTCAGCGCCACCTTGAGCAGGAAGGCGTCCAGCGCGGGGCCGTCCTTCAGGTACTGCTCTTCCTTGCCGACCTTCACCTTGTACAGCGGCGGCTGCGCGATGTAGATGTGGCCGCGCTCGACCAGCTCCGGCATCTGCCGGTAGAAAAAGGTGAGCAGCAGCGTGCGGATGTGGGCGCCGTCCACGTCGGCGTCGGTCATGATGATGATGCGGTGGTAGCGCAGCTTGGCGACGTTGAAGTCGTCCGCCCCGCCGCCCGCGCTGGTGGCGCCGGCACGGCCGATGCCGGTGCCCAGCGCCGTGA
>NZ_JBFTPJ010001307.1:0-1144 GCF_056398445.1 Variovorax sp. 01T439_2 | reverse complement strand
GGCCGTCCGCTCGAAACGCTCTCGCAGCGCATCGGCGTGAACCTGGAGACTGGCGCGATCGTCAACTACAACGCCACGCAGCTCAAGCCGGGCAAGGCGGTGGCATGACCGCGGCACCTCCCCGAAAGCGCCTGCATTCCGCCACCCGGCTGCTGCATGCGGGCGCCCCCGCGCTGCGCGACGGCGCGGGGCCGGTCAACGTGCCCGTGGTGCGAACCAGCACCGTGCGCTTCGAGAACACGGCCGCCCAGGCCGACCATCACCACCGCCGCACGGCGGGCGAACGCGTGGCCTCCTATGGCCGCCATGGCCTGGACACCCACCGCGCGCTCGAAGACGCGGTGGTCGGCCTCGAGGGCGGGCACCGCGCCTTCCTCACGCCCTCGGGGCTGTCGGCGATCACGCTGGTGCTGCTCGCACTGCTTTCGCCCGGCGACCACGCGCTGGTGGCCGATGGCGTGTATGCACCGCTGCGCCGGGTCGACAGCACGCTGCTGCAGCGCCTGGGCATCACGGTCGAGTATTTCTCGCCCACGCACGACGACCTCGCCAGCCGGCTGCGGCCGAACACGCGCCTGCTGTACCTCGAGTCTCCGAGCTCGCTGCTCTACGAGGTGCTGGACGTGCCCGCGCTGAGCGCCGTCGCACGCGACCGCGGCGTGACCGTGGCCACCGACAACACCTGGAGCGGCGGCTGGTTCCATCAGCCGCTGGCGCTGGGCGCCAACATCTCGATCCAGGCGGCCACCAAGTACATCTCTGGCCATTCCGACCTGATGCAGGGCATCGTGGTGGTCGACAGTCCTGCGCTGGCCGCCAAACTCTCGACCGCCTACGAGGCGCTCGGCCTCACCATCGGCGCCGACGATGCCTACCTCGCCCTGCGCGGCCTGCGCACGCTGCCGGTTCGGCTGGCACAGCACCAGCGCAATGCCACCGCCGTGGCCGAGTTCCTGCAGCAGCAGCCGCAGGTGTCGCGCGTCTTCTACCCGGCGCTGCCCACCGACCCCGGCCATGCACTGTGGAAGCGCGATTTCAGCGGCGCGAGCGGCCTGGTCTCCTTCGAATTCCGCCATGCCACGCCGGCCGCTGCCAATGCCTTCGTCGATGCGCTCAGACTGTTCGGCATCGGTGCCTCGTGGGG
>NZ_JBFTPJ010001306.1:0-1147 GCF_056398445.1 Variovorax sp. 01T439_2 | reverse complement strand
GGTGAGCAGCGCGCCGACGATACCGCCGACACCGTGCACGCCGAACACGTCGAGCGAGTCGTCCGCGCCGAGCAGCTTCTTGAGGCCGTTGACGCCCCAGAGGCAGGCGAAGCCGGCGATGAAGCCGATGATGATCGCGCCCATCAGGCCGACGTTGCCGGCGGCCGGGGTGATGGCCACCAGGCCTGCCACGGCGCCCGAAGCGGCGCCCAGCATCGAGGCCTTGCCGCGCATCAGCGCTTCACCGATGCACCATGCGAGCACGGCAGCGGCCGTGGCGGTGAAGGTGTTCATGAAGGCGAGCACGGCGCTGGTGCCGGCTTCCAGGGCCGAACCGGCGTTGAAGCCGAACCAGCCGACCCACAGCAGCGAAGCGCCGACCATGGTGAGCGTGAGCGAGTGCGGCGTGAAGGCTTCCTTGCCGTAGCCCACGCGCTTGCCGATCACGAAGGCGCCCACCAGGCCCGCCACGGCGGCGTTGATGTGCACCACGGTGCCGCCCGCGAAGTCGAGCGCGCCCCACTGCCAGATCAGGCCGGCCTTGGCGTTCTGTGCGTCCACCACGTTGGCGGCGGTGTAGGCGTCCGGGCCCATCCAGAACCAGACCATGTGCGCGAGCGGCGCATAGCTGAAGGTGAACCAGATCACCATGAACAGCAGCACGGCCGAGAACTTGGCGCGTTCCGCGAAGGCACCCACGATCAGGCAGCAGGTGATGCCGGCGAAGGTGGCCTGGAAGGCGGCGAACAGCAGCTCGGGGATGTAGACGCCCTTGCTGAAGGTGGCGCCGGGCGCGAACACGCCGGTGGCCGGATCGAAGATCCCCTTCATGAAGAGCCGGTCGAATCCGCCGAAGAAGGCGTTCCCCTCGGTGAACGCGAGGCTGTAGCCATAGATGAGCCACAGCACCACGATCATCGAGAAGGTGACCATCACCTGCATCAGCACCGACAGCATGTTCTTGCTGCGTACCAGGCCGCCGTAGAACAGCGCCAGGCCGGGAACGGTCATCATGATGACGAGCAGCGTGGACAGCATCATCCAGCTGGTGTCACCCTTGTTGAAGGAAGGAGCGGCAGGCGCCGCGGCGGGCGCTGCTTCGGCAGCCGCAGCGGGTGCGGCGGCAGCCGGAGCGGCCGCAGGTGCC
>NZ_JBFTPJ010001305.1:0-1151 GCF_056398445.1 Variovorax sp. 01T439_2 | reverse complement strand
GCTGCACGACGAACGCACCCGCGCGCACAGCGGATTGCCGATGGCCTGAAGGACGGGGCGCGCAGGCCTCGATAATCGGGGGATGTCTTCTCCCAAAGTGATCTTCGGCTTCCATGCCGTGGGCGTGCGCATCAAGACCGCGCCCAAATCGGTGCTCGAAGTGATGTTCGACACCAGCCGGCGCGATGCGCGCATGAAACAGTTCATCGCCCGCGCACAGGAGGCCGGCGTGCGGCTGGTCGAGGCCGACGGGCTGCGGCTGGCCAAGCTCAGCGGCAGCCATGGTCACCAGGGCGTGGTCGCGCGGGTCGAGCCCATCGCGCAGGTCCGCTCGCTCGACGAACTGCTCGAAGGCCTGGAGGAGGCCGGCACCGTGCCGCTCCTGCTGGTGCTCGACGGCGTGACCGATCCGCACAACCTGGGCGCCTGCCTGCGCGTGGCCGACGGTGCCGGGGCCCATGCGGTGATCGCGCCCAAGGACCATGCGGCCGGCATCAACGCGACCGTGGCCAAGGTGGCGAGCGGCGCGGCCGAGACGGTGCCCTACTTCATGGTGACCAACCTCGCGCGCACGCTGAACGAACTCAAGGAACGCAGCATCTGGTGCGTCGGCACCAGCGACGATGCGCCCGGCACCCTCTACCAGAGCGACCTCAAGCGGCCGCTGGCGCTGGTGCTCGGCGCCGAAGGCGAGGGCATGCGCCAGCTCACCCGCAAGACCTGCGACGAACTCGTGAGCATTCCCATGGCGGGCGCGGTCGAGAGCCTGAACGTTTCCGTGGCCAGCGGCGTGTGCCTCTACGAGGCCATGCGGCAGCGCAGCGCCTGAGGCGGCGCTGCGACCGGGGCGCGGTTCGAATCAGGAAGGGTCTTTGCTGCGTGTGCGGCCCACCGCGCTGAAGATGCCGATGCCCAGGATGATCAGCGCACCGATGCCGATGTAGAGCGTCGGCACGCCGGCCACCGAGGCGCCCCAGGCGAGGCCGGCGAGGAAGATCAGAAAACCGATCATGTAGAGCACAAAGGACATGCGTGTTCCCCCGGAAGCTTTGATGCCTTGCAGTATCCCGGCCGGTCCCGGGGCGGGCACAGGCCGGTGTCTCCAGTCGCTGTGGGAACTTGCCTACTACTTTCGCGCCGCTATGCCGGGG
>NZ_JBFTPJ010001304.1:0-1156 GCF_056398445.1 Variovorax sp. 01T439_2 | reverse complement strand
GCCCACCAGCCGGTGGCGCGCACGGCGCCGCATGGTTTCGACACTTTCCGCGGGGACGGCGGCCGGTGCGCTGCGTCCTTCGTTGCCTTGCTGGCCGCGCGTGCGGAACTTGAAAAACGCCATGAAGTTCGATCCCTGAAGGAGTGCAGCGAGGTGTGTGCCAGATGGTGCGGACGGGCCGGCGATCAGCCGCCGGGCAGCAGGTGTTTGGCTTGCAGCCGCGGAGTGCCATGCTCCAGCACGCCACCCACGGTGAAGAACGATCCGAAGACCACGATTCTATCAGCGGGGTCCGCGCGCTCGATGGCTGCGCGCAGCGCCTCCATCGGGTTCGCATGCACGCTGCCGGAGACGTCGGTGCGCGTGTTCTGCGCCTGCCAGCTCGCGAGCAGATCTGCGGCCTTGGCGGCGCGCTGGGTCGGCAGGTCGGTGAAGTACCAGCGGTCGATCATCGGGCCGATGCGCGCGAGGATCGGGGCCAGGTCCTTGTCGGCCATGACGCCGAACACGCCATGCGTGGTGGGGTAGAAACCCATCGCGTCGAGGTTCTCCGCCAACGCCGCGACCGCGTGGGCGTTGTGCGCCACGTCGAGCACCAGCGCGGGCTCGCCCGGCACGATCTGGAAGCGGCCGGGCAGCTCGACCATCGCGAGCCCCGTGCGCACCGCCTGCGCAGTGATCGGCAACCGGGGCCGCAGCGCCTCGAGCGCCGCGAGCACGCCGGCGGCATTGAGCAGCTGGTTGGCGCCGCGCAGCGCGGGATAGGCCAGCCCGCTGTAGCGCCGCCCGCGGCCCGACCAGCCCCACTGCTGCTTGTCGCCCGACACATTGAAGTCGTGCCCGAAGCGCCAGAGGTCGGCGCCGACGGCTGCTGCATGGTCGACGACGCTTTGCGGCGGCATCGGATCGCTCACGATGGCGGGCTTGCCCGCGCGCATGATGCCGGCCTTCTCGAAGCCGATGCTTTCGCGGTCGGGCCCGAGATAGTCCATGTGGTCGAGGTCGATGCTGGTGATGACCGCGCAATCGGTGTCGATGATGTTGACCGCATCGAGCCGGCCGCCGAGGCCGACTTCCAGGATGGCCACGTCCGGCTTTTCCTCGATCATGCAGCGCAGGATGCCCAGCGTGGTGAATTCGAAGTACGTCAGGGGCA
>NZ_JBFTPJ010001303.1:0-1162 GCF_056398445.1 Variovorax sp. 01T439_2 | reverse complement strand
GCGCGGTGCGGCTTCGGGCCCGCGTGGGCAGCGCGGCGAAGGCGGTGGGGAGCGGCGGCGCCAGCGTCCGCCGCAATGACCGGCAGCAACAGCAACCCACGGAACAAGCGAGCGCGTCCGCGATGAGCCCCTCCCGCCCCTTCATCGAACGGCCGGTGGCCACGGCGCTGCTGATGGTCGCCATCGTGCTGGCCGGCCTGGTGGGCCTGCGGCTCCTGCCGCTGGCCGCGCTGCCGCAGGTCGACTACCCGACCATCCAGGTGCAGACCCTCTACCCCGGCGCCAGCCCCGAGGTCATGAGCCGCACCGTCACCGCCCCGCTGGAGCGCCAGTTCGGCCAGATGGCGGGGCTCAACCGCATGAGCTCGGTGAGCTCGGCGGGCGTGTCGATCGTCACGCTGCAGTTCGCGCTCGACCAGACGCTGGACGTGGCCGAGCAGCAGGTGCAGGCCGCCATCAACGCCGGCGGCTCGCTGCTGCCGGCCGACCTGCCGGCGCCGCCCGTGTATGCCAAGGTGAATCCGGCCGACGCGCCCATCCTCACGCTGGCCGTGAGCTCCGGGACCATGCCGCTCACCGAGGTGCAGAACCTCGTGAACACGCGGCTCGCGCAGAAGATCAGCCAGGTCGGCGGCGTGGGGCTGGTGTCGCTTTCGGGCGGGCAGCGGCCGGCCGTGCGCATCCAGGCCGACACCAACGCGCTCGCGTCGGTGGGCATCGGGCTGGACACGCTGCGCAGCGCCATCACCGCGGCCAACGCCAACAGTGCCAAGGGCAGCTTCGACGGACCGCGGCGGGCCTACACCATCAACGCCAACGACCAGCTCGTGACGGCGGACGACTACAAGAACCTGATCGTCGCCTGGAAGAACGGCGCGCCGGTGCGCATGACCGACGTGGCGCGCGTGGTCGACGGGGCCGAGAACACGCAGCTGGGCGCATGGGCCGCATTGCGCGTGGGCGAGCGGGAACCCGTGCTGTACCCGGCCATCATCCTCAACGTGCAGCGCCAGCCCGGCGCCAACGTGATCGGCACGGTCGATGCCATCAAGAAGCAGCTGCCCGAGCTGCAGGCCTCGCTGCCGGGCTCGCTCAAGGTGGAGGTGCTGAGCGACCGCACCACCGGCATCCGCGCCTCGGTCTCGCACGTGCAGCTGGAGCT
>NZ_JBFTPJ010001302.1:0-1162 GCF_056398445.1 Variovorax sp. 01T439_2 | reverse complement strand
GATCTGAGCCGGAGGGATGGGCCTACCTATGCAAAATCCTGCATAGGTAATTGGAAGTACACCCCGATACTGCGGCGCTTCCACCCATGAAGCCCACCGCGTGAACACCTTTGCACAGAGCGCCGTCGCGGCTTGGCAACTGCTCGTGTCCGGCGATCCGGTGCTGCTGGCCATCGTCGGACGCTCGCTCGCGGTCAGCGCCAGCGCCTGCGTGCTGGCCTGCGGCCTGGGCCTGCTGCTTGGCGCCTGGCTCGGCGTGGCGCGCTTTCGCGGCCGCGCCGGCTTGCTCACGCTGCTGAACACCCTGTTGGCGCTGCCGTCGGTGGTGGTCGGGCTGGTCATCTACCTGCTGCTGTCGCGCTCGGGCCCGCTCGGCTTCCTGGGCTGGCTGTTTTCGTTCAAGGCCATGGTGCTGGCGCAGACGGTGCTGGTGCTGCCGGTGGTGACGGCGCTCACGCGCCAGGCCATCGAGGACGCCGAGCGTGCGCATGGCGAGCAGCTGAGCTCGCTCGGCGCGGGGCCTCTGGCGCGCGCGCTGCTGCTGGTGTGGGACGAGCGCTATGCGCTGCTCACGGTGCTGATCGCCGCGTTCGGACGCGCGGTATCGGAGGTGGGCGCGGTGATGGTGGTGGGCGGCAACATCGACGGCTTCACGCGCGTGATGACCACCGCCATCGCGCTCGAAACCAGCAAGGGCGACCTGCCGCTGGCGCTGGCCCTGGGCATCGTGCTGCTGGGCGTGGTGCTGGTGCYCAATCTTGCGATTGCCGCCGTGCGGGGCTGGCGCGAGCGGGTCGACGGCGGCGGCGGCGCAGGCGGCATGGCGGCCTGGTGGCGGCCGGAGGCGCGCCCGTGAACGAACACGCGCAGCTCGCGAGCGCGGATGCCACCGTCTTTGCGCTCTACGGCGTCGACGTGCGCCTGGGGCGGGTGGCGGCGCTGCACGGCGCAACCCTGACCATCGCGGCCGGCGAGCGCGTGGCGCTCATCGGCGCCAACGGCAGCGGCAAGACCACGCTGCTGCGGCTGCTGCACGGCCTGGTGCCGCATGCGGCGGGGAGCTTCACCAGCGCCGCGCCGCGCCGGCAGCAGGCCATGCTGTTCCAGCGCCCGCACATGCTGCGCGCCTCGGTGACGGTCAATGTGGCCCTGGCGCTGTGGC
>NZ_JBFTPJ010001301.1:0-1163 GCF_056398445.1 Variovorax sp. 01T439_2 | reverse complement strand
GTGAAGAGCTGGTTGTAGGTGCCCGCGTCGATCAGGTGGTTGTCCGGCACCGCGAGCTGCGTGCGCATCATCAGCGCCAGGATGCCGGCCAGCACGAAGAAGAGCATGGCGGTGGCGATGTAGAACACGCCGATGCGCGTGTTGTTGACCGCCGAGAAGAGCCGCCAGCCGGTGGGCGGGCGCCACGCGCGCTCGAGGGCCTCGCGCTCGCCTGCGGGGCGCGGCGGCAGATTCGAAGGATCTTCCGTGGGAGCCTGCGTCGTCATTTCAGTTGCGCGAGCCAGGCCGCGATGGATTGCAGGTCGGCCTCGCCGATGCGCTCGCCGGAGGAGGGCATGCGCGCGCCCGGCTTCAGCTGCTGCGTGTGGGCCACCCAGGCGGCGAGCTGCGCGGCATCGTTGGGCGCGGTGCCGGCGCCCAGGTGCAGCCGGCTGCCCACGTGCGTGAGGTCGGGCCCGAGGCGGCTCTGCTCGCTCACGCCGCGCACCGTGTGGCAGGCGTTGCAGCGGTGCGCGAGGAAGGCCTCGCGGCCGCGTTCGAGCTCGCGCGAAGCCGCGGCCGCCGGCCGTGCCTGCGCCGCGAGCCATGCATCGAAAGCCGCGGGCTCTTCGGCCACCACGTGCAGCGCCATGCGCGCATGCTGCTCGCCGCAGTATTCGGCGCACTGCCCGCGCCAGGTGCCGGGCCGGTCGGCCTGCAGCAGCAGGTGCTGCACGCGGCCGGGCAGCATGTCCATCTTGCCGCCGAGCGAGGGCACCCAGAAACTGTGGATCACGTCGGCGCTGCCAAGGCCGAAATAGACCGGCCGGCCGACCGGAATGCGGATCTCGTTCGCCGTGGCCACCTCGGCGCCGCTCGCGGGGTCGCGGTAGCGCACCTCCCACCACCACATGTGGCCCGTGACGCCGACGATCAGCGCGCCGGGCGGTGGAACGGGCCGCCACGGCGGCCGGTGGAATTCGCTGTAGGCGAAGAGCGCCGAGAGCACCACCGTCGGAAAAGCAAGGCCGCCGCCGAGCAGCCACCAGCGCGTGTTCACCCGGCCGCCACCGCGGTGGCGAACGGCCAGTGCGAGCAGCAGCATCACGCCGGCGAAGATCACCGCGCCGCCCACCGCCAGCACGCCGCTCACTTCGAGCAGCGATTGCGCGACGGGGCCGGCG
>NZ_JBFTPJ010001300.1:0-1168 GCF_056398445.1 Variovorax sp. 01T439_2 | reverse complement strand
GTGCAGGTGGGCACCAAGTCGGTCGCCTACACCAAGGAGAAATTCCCGCAGGTGCAGCTGATGGAAGTCGAGAAGAACCAGGAGATGTTCAACCTCGTCGACATCGGCCGCGCCGATGCCGCCGTGACCGGCAAGCCCGCCGCCTACCAGTACGTGCGCACGCGCGGCGGCCTCAAGGTGCTGCCCGAGCAGATCACCACCGAGGAATACGGCATGGCCATCCGCAAGGACACGCCCGAACTCACCAAGGCGGTGAACGGTGCCATCGAGAAGCTCAAGGCCGACGGCACCTACGCGCAGATCGTCGCCAAGTGGTTCAAGTAATGTCAGCCCCCCGGCTTTTCACGCGCTGCGCGCGTGTAACTCCACCCCCCATGGGGGAGGCGCGGCCGGCTTGGGGCGGCCCGGCGCTCGGCCGCCGAAAAGGCTGACCCATGGATTTCGACTTCTCGCCGGTCTGGCAGGGCTGGCCCGACCTGCTGCGCGGCGCGCTGGTCACGGTGGAGATCACCGCCTGCGCGCTCGCGCTCGGCTGCGTGCTGGGCCTGCTGGTGGGCATCGGCCGGCTCAACCCGAAGCGGCGCTGGCTCTACGGCGCGTGCACGGCCTACGTGGCGGCAATTCGCGGCACGCCGCTGCTGGTGCAGCTGTTCATTTTGTTCTTCGGACTGCCGCACTTCGGCATCCTGCTGCCGGCCTTCCTGTGCGGCGTGCTGGGGCTCGGCGTGTATTCGGGTGCCTACGTGTCGGAGATCGTGCGTGGCGCGATCCAGTCGATCGACAAGGGCCAGACGATGGCGGCGCAATCGCTGGGCATGACGCCCGGCACGGCGATGCGCGAGATCGTGCTGCCGCAGGCGGTGGTGCGCATGATTCCGCCGCTGGGCAACGAGTTCATCGCGCTCATCAAGAACTCGGCGCTGGTGTCGCTCTTGACGATCCACGACGTGATGCACGAAGGGCAGAAGATCATCAGCGTGTCGTACCGCTCGCTAGAGGTCTACCTGGCGATTGCGCTCGTGTACTTCGTGCTCACGGGCACGATGACGCTGGTCCTCAGGCACTTCGAGCAGAAGCTGCGCCAAGGCGGGTTGATGCGATGAGCGGCGCTGCATTCGCATTTGCATTTCTCCCTCCCCTCCCGGGGGAGGGCCGGGGTGGGGGCGCG
>NZ_JBFTPJ010001299.1:0-1173 GCF_056398445.1 Variovorax sp. 01T439_2 | reverse complement strand
TGTCGGCGGCCAGGAACGCACGGAACTGCTCGGGCGTGCTGCCCACGGGTTCCAGGCCGTCGGCGGCGAGCCGCTTGGCGATCTCGGGCATCGCGAGCACCTTGGCGACTTCGCGCTGGATGCGCTCGACGACGGCGGGCGGCGTATTTTTGGCCGCACAGATGCCCGCCCAGGTCACGGGTTCGAAGTCGGGAATGCCGGCTTCCGTCACGGTCGGAATATCGGGGAACGCCGCCAGCCGGCGCGAACTGGCCACCGCCAGCGCGCGCAGCTTGCCCGAACGCGCGTACTGCATCGAGCTCACGGGCTGGTCGAAGATCATCGAGACCTGACCCGCCAGCAGGTCCGTCATCGCCTGGCCGGTTCCCTTGTAGGCCACGTGAACGATGTCGATGCCCGCGCGCGTTTTCAGCATCTCGCCCGCCAGGTGGCCGCCCGTTGCGGTTCCGGAAGAAGCGAAGTTGAGTTCGCCCGGCTTCTGCCTGGCGTAGGCGACGAGCTCCTTGACGCTGGTCACCGGCAGCGTCGAGTTGACCATCAGCATGTAGGGCGCGTTGGTGACCTGCGTGACCGGCACGATGTCCTTCTCGGGGTCGAAGGGCATGCTTTTCAGAACGTGCGGCTGGATCGACAGGGTTCCGGTGGTGCACATCAGCAGGGTGTGTCCGTCCGCAGGCGCCGTGAGCATGGCCGAGACCGCGATGTTGCCGCCGGCGCCGGGCCGGTTGTCGACCAGCACTTGCGCGCCGAGCCCCTCGGCCAGCTTCGGTGCGATCAGGCGTGCCACGACGTCGTTGGAGCCGCCGGGCGAGAAGCCGACCAGGATCTTCACCGGCTTCGACGGAAAGGGATCGGCCGCGAACGCATGGGCGGCGCACAGCCAGGCGGTGCCGGCGACGAGCCACGGCAGGAGGAGTTTGGGAGGAAGCGATCGGACGTTCATGGCTGTTCCTGGTTCATTCAGACGACGACGAGTTCGTTGCGAGCCAGCGCAATGCGGCGGCAACCCTCCAGCAGCTGTTCGGTGCTGGCGGCAAAAGAGAGCCGGAAGTGCGTCGGCACGCCGTAGGCGCTGCCTTGCAACGCGGCCAGATCCTGCGCATCGAGCAAATGCATGATCCAGTCGTCGCTGCTGCCGATCTTCACTCCCTTGGGCGTGCAAAGGCCGAACAG
>NZ_JBFTPJ010001298.1:0-1176 GCF_056398445.1 Variovorax sp. 01T439_2 | reverse complement strand
CGCCAAAGGGATGAATGCCGCAGACTGCGCAGAAGCGATGCGAGATCAGATGCTTGTTGAACAGGTAGGTGCTGATGTCCTCGGGCGGCGTCTTCAGCCGAAGCCGCTCGTGCGGCACGAACCACAGCAGCGACCCCTTGCGCTGGCACATCGAGCAGTTGCAGGCCATCGCCCCCTGGATGTCGCCCTCGACCTCGAAGGCGATCCGGCCACAGTGGCAGCTGCCTTGGTAATTCGTCGTCATCGGTCCTCCGAACAGAAGTTGTGCGGGCCGCAGTTTAGGCCGGCGACGGCGCCCTGTCTGCATGGCTTCGGCATGGAGCCGCCGGCGTGGGCCCGGAGGAGCGCGCCTACTCGGAGGGCCGCGTCGCCGTCAGCCCCGTGGGCGGACCGTCGATCGCGGTCCAGCCTCCGTCCACCGACAGCGAACTGCCCGTGATGTAGCTGGCCGCGTCGGACGCCAGAAAGGCCACCGCCGAACCCACTTCCGACGGCTGTCCCCAGCGGTTGAAGACGGTGTGCGCGGCATAGGTGTCGTAGATGGCCGGGCGCTCCTTGAGCGGCGCGGTCAACCTCGTTTCGATGATGCTGGGCATGACCGCATTGACGCGCACGCCGTAGCTGCCCACCTCCGACGCGAAGCCCTTCACCATCTGCGCGATGCCGGCCTTGGTGGCCGCGTAGATCCCGAGGCCGGGCTCGATCGTCACCGCGCGCATCGACGAACACAGGATGAGGCTGCCGCTGCCCTGCTTCATCATCGGCGCGCCGAAGCGGCGCATGAAGTGGAATGCCCCCTTGAGGTTCAGGTTCACGACCTGGTCGAATTCTTCATCGGTGTAGTCGACGATGAGCTTGCGGATGTTGAGCGCCGGCGTTGCCACGGCAACGTCGATGCGCCCGCGCGCCGCCAGCGTGTGCGCAGCCAGAGCCGCGATGTCCGCGCCGCTGGCCGCGTCGGTGCGGCGCCATTCGGCCGAGCCCGCGCCCGCTTGCGTGATCTGCTCGGCCGTGGCCTTTGCGCCGTCGGTGTCGCGGTCCGCGCACACGACGTGCGCACCCAGCGCGCCCAATGCATGGGCCGACGCCTGGCCGATGCCAGACGCCGCGCCCAGCACCACGGCCGTCTTGCCGGTCAGATCGAAAAGTTGACGATAGTTCTGCATGTTGGATCTC
>NZ_JBFTPJ010001297.1:0-1179 GCF_056398445.1 Variovorax sp. 01T439_2 | reverse complement strand
GAAGAGTTCTCGGTCTTCCTGATGATCATGCTGGCGCTGGTGGCTGGCTCGGCCGCGGTGGCGCGCGACCGCCACATCCGCATCGAATATTTTTCCGAAAGCGGCTCCATGGCGCGGCGCAAGCGGCTCGCGCAGTTCGGCGCGCTCATGATCGCCATCCTGTTCACGCTGATCGGCGCGCTCAGCATCCGCATGGTGTGGGACGACTACCGCTTCGACGAGACCACGCCGGGCATCGGCCTGCCGGCGTGGTGGTATTCGGTCTGGCTGCCGATCGTGTCGTTTGCCATCGCGCTGCGCGCGGTGGGCCTCATGATCCGCCGCGGCCGCAAGGCATACCGCAGCGACACGAAGAGCTCCGGCGGCAAGGGCGACGCATCGTGATCCCCACCCTGCTCTTCGTCGCCTTCGTCGCGATGATGCTGGTGGGCGTGCCCATYGGCGCCGCGCTGGGCCTGGCCGGCGCCGCCTGCATCGCGCTGGCCAACAGCGACGCCCAGTGGTTCGGCCTGCTGGCCGTGCCGCAGAACTTCTATGCCGGCCTCGGCAAGTACCCGCTGCTGGCCATCCCGATGTTCGTGCTGGTGGGCTCCATCTTCGACCGCTCGGGCGTGGCGCTGCGGCTCGTGAACTTTGCGGTGGCCATCGTCGGGCGCGGGCCCGGCATGCTGCCGCTGGTGGCGATTGCGGTGGCGATGTTCCTCGGCGGCATCTCGGGCTCGGGCCCGGCCAATGCCGCCGCCGTGGGCGCGGTGATGATCGCGGCCATGTCGCGCGCGGGCTACCCGGCCGCCTTCTCGGCCAGCGTGGTGGGCGCCGCAGCGGCCACCGACATCCTGATTCCGCCCTCGGTCGCGTTCATCGTCTACTCGGTGCTGGTGCCCGGCGCCTCGGTGCCGGCGCTCTTTGCAGCCGGCATGATCCCGGGCGTGATGGCCGGCCTGGCGCTGATGATCCCGGCCGTGCTGCTGGCCCGCCAGCACAAGATGGGCGCGCTCGAAGCGACGCTGCCGCGCCCGCCGTTCTGGAAGAGCCTGCGCGAAGCGATCTGGGGCCTGGCGGCGCCGGTGCTCATCCTGGGCGGCATGCGCGCGGGCTGGTTCACGCCCACCGAGGCCGCGGTGGTGGCGGTGTTCTACGGCCTGTTCGTGGGCATGTGCGTGCACCGGACCATCAAGG
>NZ_JBFTPJ010001296.1:0-1181 GCF_056398445.1 Variovorax sp. 01T439_2 | reverse complement strand
GTTCAAGGCCAGCGCCGAAGACATCGCGCGCATCTGCCATGCGCACCCGTCGCTGTCGGAAGCCACGAAGGAAGCGGCACTTGCCGTGGACAAGCGCACGCTGAACTTCTGATCCTTTGACCAGCGTCAAACAGGCCTATGAGGCGGAACTCGCTGTGCGCGGGTTCCAGAGCGATCCCGCGCAACTGCGCGCCGTGGAAGCGCTGGATCGCTGCGCTCGGGAGTGGGGCGAGTACAAGGCTCAGCGCTCCAACGCGCTGAAGAAGTTCATCAACCGGCCCGAGCTGCCGCGCGGCGTCTACATGTACGGTGGCGTCGGGCGCGGCAAGAGCTTCCTGATGGACCTGTTCTTCAACGCGGTGCCGCTCAGGCGCAAGACCCGGCTGCACTTCCACGAGTTCATGCGCGAGGTGCACCGCGAATTGCGCGAGCTGCAGGGCACGGTCAACCCGCTCGACGAGTTGGGGCTGCGCATCTCCAAGCGCTACAAGCTGATCTGCTTCGACGAGTTCCATGTGGCGGACATCACCGACGCGATGATCCTTCACCGCCTGCTGGTGGCGCTGTTCGAGAACGGCGTGGGCTTTGTCACCACCTCCAATTTCAGGCCCGACGACCTTTACCCCGGCGGGCTGCACCGCGACCGCATCCTGCCCGCGATCGCGCTGCTCAACCAGAAGCTCGAGGTGCTGAGCGTGGACAACGGCACCGACTACCGGCGCCGCACGCTCGAGCAGCTGCGCATGTACCTGACGCCCAACGATGCGTCGGCCGAAAAGGAGATGCGCAAGGCCTTCGACAGGCTGGCCGAAACGGCCGACGAAAACCCGGTCCTGCACATCGAGCAGCGCGAGATCCGCGCCAGGCGCAAGGCCGGCGGCGTGGTCTGGTTCGACTTCAAGACGCTGTGCGGCGGGCCGCGCTCGCAGAACGACTACCTCGAGATCGCGAGCCAGTTCCACACGGTGCTGCTGTCCGACGTGCCGCACATGCCGGTGCGCATGGCCTCCGAAGCACGCCGTTTCACCTGGCTGGTCGACGTCTTGTACGACCGGCGCGTCAAGCTCATCATGTCGGCCGAGGTACCGCCGGAGGCGTTGTACACCGAGGGGCCGCTCGCGCACGAATTCCCGCGGACGGTTTCCAGGCTCACCGAAATGCAATCGAGCGAGTTCCTCTCC
>NZ_JBFTPJ010001295.1:0-1188 GCF_056398445.1 Variovorax sp. 01T439_2 | reverse complement strand
CGCGCACGCCGGTGCGGCGCTGGGGCTTGGCGGCGGTGCGGCTGTCGGCCATCGTGCGCGGTGCCGGGCTTATTTTTCGGCGAAGGCGCGTTCGACGACGAAATCGCCCGGCGTCGAGGTGTTGCCTTCCTTGAAGCCGCGCTTCTCCAGGATGTGCTTCAGGTCCACCAGGAGGCCCGGGCTGCCGCACAGCATCACGCGGTCTTCCACCGGGTTGATCGGCGGCAGGCCGAGGTCGTCGGTGAGCTTGTTGGTCTCGATCAGGTCGGTGATGCGGCCCTGGTTGCGGAATTCCTCGCGCGTGACCGTCGGGTAGTAGAGCAGCTGCTTCTCGATCATCTCGCCCAGGAACTCGTGCTTGGGCAGGTGGTCGGTCACGAGGTCGTGGTAGGCCAGCTCGTCGACCTGGCGCACGCCGTGCACCAGGATGACCTGCTCGAACTTCTCATACGTGTCCGGGTCGCGGATGATGCTCATGAATGGTGCGAGGCCCGTGCCGGTGCCGAACAGGTACAGGCGCTTGCCGGGCAGCGTGTAGTCGATCAGCAGCGTGCCGGTGGGCTTGCGGCCCACGATGATGGTGTCGCCCACCTGGATGTGCTGCAGCTTCGAGGTGAGCGGGCCTTCTTCCACCTTGATGCTCAGGAACTCGAGATGCTCCTCGTAGTTCGGGCTCACGATGCTGTAGGCGCGCAGCAGCGGCTTGTTGTTGACCTTCAGGCCGATCATCGTGAAATGGCCGTTCGAGAAGCGCAGCGCCGGGTCGCGCGTGGTGGTGAAGGTGAACAGGCGGTCGGTCCAGTGGTGGACGCTCAGGACGCGTTCTTCGCTGAAAGCACTCATACGGAACTCAAGAGTTGGTTGGAACAGTGGAAGGTGGCTCGGCCGGAGTGCACGCCCATGGGGCATGCAGCCGCCGGCCGGCTGCGAACCCTCCATTGTCGTTGGTCGGAAAAACCCCGATGAACACCGCGAGAAAACACCATTGCAAGCATCGGGCCTGTTTGCTACATTGACCTCGAATGTAGTGAACGCAACATGAAAGTGTAGGGAATGCTACACAAACGGAAGGCGGTGCACAAGCGGGCAGGCGGCACGTTTGTTGCAACCCTCCGCTGACCGAGTTTCCCCGCGCCCGACCCGCATCACGCCCCACGAGATCGCCCCGATGACAGAACACACCAAGAC
>NZ_JBFTPJ010001294.1:0-1188 GCF_056398445.1 Variovorax sp. 01T439_2 | reverse complement strand
GCTTCTATGTGGGCAACTGGAACTCCAGCGTCAACTGGCTCAAGGGCAACAGCATCGAGAGCGACATCTACGGCGGCTACAAGTTCAAGGCCGGCCCCTTCGACATGGACGTGGGCGCGCTGACCTACATCTACCCGGGCAACTCCGCCGGCAACACCACCGAGCTGTACGGCGCCGGCACCTGGGCCGACGAGGCCATCGGCTCGTTCACGCTGAAGTATTCGCACACGGTGTCGAAGGACTACTTCGGCTACGCGGGCAACAAGGCCGGCTCGGGCCTGAAGGGCACCAACACCGGCTACCTGAACCTGGCCTACAGCAAGGAGATCGTGCCCAAGCTCACGCTGAAGGCCGCCGTGGGCTACACCCACATGTCCAGYGACATCCGCAGCCTGGGCTACAAGAGCTACGTCGACTACAACGTGGGCGTGTCGTACGACTTCGGCAGCGGCCTCGCACTGGCCGGCTCGATCCAGGGCGCCAACAAGAAGAGCTCGTACCTGGCCGTGTCCAACCCGGGCGTCGACCTCGGCTTCGGCACCTTCGGCCAGACCACCTATTCGCCCAACAAGGCGCGCTTCATCGTTACGCTCAGCAAGACCCTGTAAGCAGGCACAAGAACAAGGTGCGGCCCAAGCTGCCGCACCATCCATTCCATCCAAGAAGGAGAAAGTCATCATGAAGCTGGTCACAGCCATCATCAAACCGTTCAAGCTCGACGAGGTGCGCGAAGCCCTCTCGGCCATCGGCGTGCAGGGCATCACGGTCACGGAGGTCAAGGGCTTCGGCCGCCAGAAGGGCCACACCGAGCTGTACCGCGGCGCGGAGTACGTGGTCGACTTCCTGCCCAAGGTCAAGATCGAGGCGGCGGTGTCCGACGACCTCGTCGACCGCGTGATCGAAGCCGTGGAGGGTGCGGCGCGCACCGGCAAGATCGGCGACGGAAAGATTTTTGTCTACAACCTCGAGCAGGTCGTTCGCATCCGCACCGGTGAAACCGGCCGCGAAGCCCTCTGATCCAGCCCGGAAAACAACAACCATGAAAAAACTGCTTGTTTCTCTCGCGCTCGGCCTGAGCCTGCTCGCTGCAGGCACGGCGAGCTTCGCCCAGGCACCTGCTGCCACGCCCGAGGCGCCGGCGGCGTCCGCGCCCGCAGCTGCTGCTCCGGCACCTGCGGCCGCTCCGGC
>NZ_JBFTPJ010001293.1:0-1191 GCF_056398445.1 Variovorax sp. 01T439_2 | reverse complement strand
CCTCCACGCCGCGCATGACCAGCGAGCGCAGCGAAGCCATCACGCCGACCTTGCGGTCCTCCCGGTCTTCCAGGGCATGGCCCTGCGCGTCCTGCAGGAACTTCGGCCGCTTCGATTTGAGGTGCACCGTGAGCACGTGCACCTGCTGCCCGTGCTTCATGCGCAGCGTGGCCAGAAGGGGCGGGCGCTCGAAGCGCGTGTGCGGGCCCAGGCCCGGCACCTCGACCCCGAAGCCGGGCGGAAAGTCGACGAAGGAGCGGACCTCGTCCACCTGCAGCCGCGTGGCAATGCCGACCCGAGGCGTGCCCTGCGCGCCCGGCCGTGCAGGCGTGCCCGGCGGGCTCGCGGGCGGCGCCGTGTTCTCCGCGCCCGGGACCGAGACGAAGTCGTAGCGCAGGCCGCTGCGCGCAATGGCGGCCTTCAGCGCGCTCTCGTCCCAGACCTCCTGCACCGCGAGCACGTCGGCATTGAGCGCGCGGAAGCGCTCGCCGGTCCAGGCGATCTTGCGTTCGTATTCGCGCTCGTCGTAGGCGTCCTGGTTCTCGTAGTACACCCGGTGCGGGTTCGCGAGATTCAGCAGGTTGCAGGTGGCGACGAAGAGCGTGGCGTAGTTGGGCGGGATGTCTTGCATGGCAAGGGATTGTGTCCGCTGCGGCCGGCGCGCGGGAGAGGCCATACCGGCAACGCAAAAAACAAAGGGCACCGAAGTGCCCTTTGTCTTTGTTGCCGGGCAGATGTTCCATCTACCCGCTGCACCGGTCAGCGACCGAACGAACGGCCGCCGCCGCCTGAGCGGTTGCCGCCGCCACCGCCGCCGTAGCCGCCGCCACCACCCGAACGGCCACCGCCGCCCGAACGGTTGCCGCCGTAGCCGCCACCGCCGCCGCCTGGACGGCCGCGACCGCGGCCGCCACCCATGTGGTCGACGCTGGTGCGCAGCGGATCCGGCTGGCCGTCGCCGCCGGCGACCGCTTCGGCGCGCAGGTGCGCGACCTGGTTGGCCTGCGTCGGGCTGTGGCTGTTGCCGTGATGGCGCGGTTGGCGCTCGTCATGCGGCAGATGGTTCTGCGGCGCATGGTGCGGCGCGCGTGCCGGGCCTTGCGGTCCGCGGCCTTGTGCCGGGCGGGCGCCCTGGCCGCGCGGGCCCTGGCCCTGTCCCTGGCCGCCGCCATTGGCATTGCGGCCCTGGCC
>NZ_JBFTPJ010001292.1:0-1191 GCF_056398445.1 Variovorax sp. 01T439_2 | reverse complement strand
CTTGTCGCCCGAGATCGCCAGGATGCGCAGCTTGCCGGTGTCGTGCAGCGGCAGCACCACGTCCTCGGTGTCGACCGAGATGGGCACCTGGCCGCCGATCAGGTCGTTCAGCAGCGGGGCCGAGCCGCGGTAGCCGATCACCTGCGTCTGCACCTTGGCCTTCTCGCCCACCATGAGTCCGAAGAAGTGCGGCAGGCTGCCGGTGGCCGGCACGCCCACGTTGGCCTGGTTGGGGTTGGCGCGCATCCACGCCAGCAGGTGGTTGAGTTCGCGCACCGGCAGCGTGGGCGACACCGACAGCGCGAAGTTGTAGCTGTTGACGTGCGACACGGGCACGAAGTCGCGCTCGGGGTCGTAGTTGTTGTCCTTGAAGACGAGCGGCGCCACCACCATCACGGCCGGGTTGGCGAGCATCAGCACGTTCTGGCTGGCAGGCGTGTTCCTGGCCTGCTGCGCGGCCAGGCGGCCGCCGGCGCCGGGCTTGTTGTCGACGACCACCGGCACGCCCAGCCTCGCGCCGAGCTTGTCGCCCACGATGCGCGCCACGCGGTCGGTGGCGCCGCCGGGCGCGTAGCCGACGACGATGTGCAGCGGGCTGTCGAGCGCCTGTGCGCCCGCGCTGGCGGGCACGGCGGCGATGGACGCCATGAAGCCGGCTGCGGCAAGCAGCGCGGCAAGGCGGCGGGTGATGGGGGCGGTCTTGGGCATGTGGGGGTTCCTCCTCGGTTCGTTCGTTCGGTTGTTCAGTCGGTAGCCTGGAAATTCACGGCCTTCATGATGCCCGCCCAGCGCGCGGTGTCCTCGCGCATGGTCTTGAGCAGCGCCTCGCTGCCGTCGGCGATCGGGTACATGCCGTTCTGCAGCAGCAGCTGGCGCACCTCGCGGGCGTTGACGGCGCGGGTGAATTCGGCGCGCAGCTTGTCGATGACGGGCTGCGGCGTCTTGAGCGGCGCATAGTAGGCAAACCAGGCGGTGGCCACCACGTCCTTGTAGCCGGCCTCGACGAAGCAGGGCAGGTTGGGCATGAGCGGCGAGCGCTTCTCGCCGCTGGTGGCCAGCACCTTCGCGCGGCCCGTGGGCAGCATCTGCTGCGCGCCGCCGACGGTGTCGAAGTACACGGGCACGGTGCCGCCCATCAGGTCCTGCCGCGCGGGCGTGGAGCCGCGGTAGGGCACGTGCACCATCTTGAGC
>NZ_JBFTPJ010001291.1:0-1192 GCF_056398445.1 Variovorax sp. 01T439_2 | reverse complement strand
TCACCGACCGCCGCGCGATCCGCATCGACGTGCTCTATACGCTGATCCATCGGCTGGGCCTGTTCCGGCTCGCGATGTTCTTCACGCTCGAGCCGTTCTTCGACGAGGGCATCGGCTTTTTGCGCACTGCGGGCTGGGGCACCTTCCACCTCGACGAGGTCTGGCCCGGCGTGACCGATGTGCCGTGGGTGGCCTTTGCGATCTATCTCGTGGTGCTCGACTTCGTGGGCTACTGGATCCACCGGGGCCAGCACCAGTTCCGGTGGTGGTGGGGCCTGCATTCGCTGCACCATTCGCAGCGCCAGATGACGATGTGGAGCGACGACCGCAACCACCTGCTCGACGACATCATCCACGACACGCTCATCGTCATCGTCGCGCAGCTCATTGGCGTGGCGCCGGGGCAGTTCATTGCGTTCGTGGCGTTCACGCAGCTCAGCGAAAGCCTGCAGCACGCCAACCTGAGGCTGGCTTTCGGCGCCATCGGCGAGCGGCTGTGGATCAGTCCGCGCTTCCACCGGCTGCACCACAGCATCGGGCTGGGCCATGAATCGCGCGGCGCCCACACGCTGGGCGGGTGCAACTTCGGCGTCCTGCTGCCATGGTGGGACATGCTCTTTCGCACCGTGAACTTCGAGGAGCGCTACGACCCCACGGGCATCCGCGACCAGGTGGAGCCCGGTGCGGACGGCCGCGTGCGCGACTACGGGCGCGGCTTCTGGGCCCAGCAGTGGCTCGGGCTCAAGCGGATGGCCGGCCGCGGCTGAGCACCGGGCCCGAACCGGGCCGGTTATCCTCGCACCCAATGCGCCTGCTCCTCGATTCCTTCTGGCGCGCGGTCGCCTACTGCATGCTGCCGCGCGTGATCGTGCTGTCGCTGCTGCCGCTGGGCCTGATGGTGCTGCTGGCTGCAGGCTTCGGCTATTTCTACTGGGACGCGACCGTCGCCTGGACCCGCGACGCGCTCGACGCCTGGCCGCTGCTGTCGAGCTTCTGGGGCTGGATCGGACGGCTCTTCTCGGGCGACGTCACGGCCGTGCTGGCGCCGCTGGTGGTGGTGTTTGCCGCCACGCCGGTGATCGTGGTGGTTTCGCTGCTGATCGTGGCCGGCCTCATGGCAGGCCCGCTCACCGCGCTGGTCGCGCACCGCCGCTTTCCCGCGCTCGAACGCAAGAAGGGCGCGTCCTTCTTC
>NZ_JBFTPJ010001290.1:0-1195 GCF_056398445.1 Variovorax sp. 01T439_2 | reverse complement strand
TCGTAGGGCGTGCCTTCGGCGATCTGCTTGCCGTAGTCGAGCACGGTGACGCGGTCGCACAGGCCCATGATGAGCTTGACGTCGTGTTCGATGATGAGAATGGTGCGGTCGTCCTTGCGGATGCGGTCGATCAGCTCGCGCAGCAGCACCTTCTCGGTGGAGTTCATGCCGGCGGCGGGCTCGTCGAGCGCGATGAGCTGCGGGTCGGTGGCCAGTGCGCGCGCAATCTCGAGCCGGCGCTGGTCGCCGTACGACAGCGTGCGTGCCTTGTAGTCGGCGAACTTGCCGATGCCCACGTACTCGAGCAGCTCGTGCGCGCGGTCGGCGATGGCTTTTTCCTCGGCCTTGAAGCTGCCGGTGCGCAGCATCGCGCCGAACACGCCCGAATGCGTGCGGATGTGCCGCCCCACCATGACGTTCTCGAGCGCCGTCATTTCGGAGAACAGGCGGATGTTCTGGAAGGTGCGCGCAATGCCGGCCTTGGCCACTTCGTGCACGGCCGTGGGCTGGTAGGGCTTGCCGGCCAGCTCGAAGCTGCCACTGTCGGGCGTGTAGAGCCCGGTGATCACGTTGAAGAAGGTGGTCTTCCCGGCGCCGTTGGGGCCGATGAGGCCATAGACCTGGCCGCGCTTGATGGTGATGCCGACGTCGGAAAGCGCCTGCAGGCCGCCGAAGCGCTTGGAGATGCCGCGAACGTCGAGGATGGTGTCTGTCGTCATGTTGATTTTCTCCTTGGGCTCACGGATTGATCGACATGGGGCGCGAGGCCGCACCCGGCAGTTCGTCGGCCGGCGTCTCGATGCCCGGCGCATGGGTCTGCAGCGACCCCGGCGCCACCGGTGCGCCGGGGGCAGCGGCCCCCTTGCGCTGCAATGTCTTGCCGTGCTCGGGCGAAGGCCAGAGGCCGCGCGGACGCACCAGCATGATGATGATCATGGCCAGCGCAATGAAGAGCTGGCGCAGGATGGACGCGTCGAGGCGGCCGTCGGTCATGGCCTGCAGCGGGCCGGCCACATAGCGCAGCACCTCGGGCAGCGCAGCCAGCAGCACGGCGCCGAGGATCACGCCCGGCAGGTGGCCGATGCCGCCCAGCACCACCATGGCAACGATCATCACCGACTCCATGAGGCTGAACGACTCCGGCGAGACAAAACCCTGGAAGGCCGCGAACATGGCGCCCGACACGCCGCCGAAG
>NZ_JBFTPJ010001289.1:0-1196 GCF_056398445.1 Variovorax sp. 01T439_2 | reverse complement strand
CTTGTCGGTCGTGAAGAGCAGCGGCCAGAGATACTGGTTCCAGCCGTACAGGAAAAGAATGATCGCCAGCGCCGCGATGTTGGAGCGCGACAGCGGCAGCAGGATGGTCCAGAAGAAATGCATCGGCGAAGCGCCGTCGATCCGCGCCGCCTCGCACAGCTCGTCGGGCACCGTGAGGAAGAACTGGCGGAACAGGAAGGTGGCCGAGGCCGAGGCGATCAGCGGCAGGATGAGGCCCGGGTAGGTGTCGACCATGTTCCACTGCAGCTGGATGTCGATGGTGTGGCCCGTGATGGCATTCCACGCCGACGAAAGGTGCAGCGCCTCCACCAGCCACTGCAGCGGCAGCGCCGCGTTCGCCACCGATTCGTAGGTGGGCGAGATGCGCACCTCGATCGGCAGCATCAGCGACACGAAGATGAGCCAGAACGCCGTCATGCGAAAGCGGAAGCGGAAGTAGGTGATGGCAAAGGCCGACAGCAGCGACACCGCGATCTTGCCCACCGTGATGCCCGCCGCCACGATGAACGAATTGAAGAACAGCCGGCYGAAGTTGGCCTGCATCCATGCGGTGCGCAGGTTCTGCACGAACTGGTCGCCGGGCAGCCACGGCAGCGGCACCTGCTGCACCTCGGCAATGCTGAGCGAGCCCGCGACGAAGGCCAGGTAGAGCGGCACGCAGACAAAGGCCACGCCCACCAGCAGGATGGCGTGGCAGATGCCATCGAGAACGGGAGCGCGTTCAACCATGCGATGAATCCTTTGCGCCCCGCGTCATACGTCGTAGCTCAAGCGCCGCTCCACGTAGCGGAACTGCAGCAATGTCATCAGCAGCGCGAAGATCATCAGGATGACCGACTGCGCCGCCGACGAGCCAAGGTCCAGGTTGATGAAGCCGTCGACATACACCTTGAACACCAGCACGTTGGTCGCGCCCGCCGGTCCGCCCTGCGTGACCGCATCGACGATGGCAAAGATCTCGAAGAAGCCGTAGACGAAGTTCATCACGGCCAGGAAGAACATCGTGGGCATCAAGAGCGGCAACCCGATGGTGAAGAAGCGCCGAAGCGGCCCCGCGCCATCGACCGCCGCCGCCTCCATCAAGGAAGAAGGCACCGCCAGCAGGCCGGCCAGCAGAAAGATGTAGTCGTAGCACACGTGCTTCCACGAGGCCGCCAGGATGACCAGGATCATCG
>NZ_JBFTPJ010001288.1:0-1197 GCF_056398445.1 Variovorax sp. 01T439_2 | reverse complement strand
GCGGCGATCTGCTCGCCCTGCACGCCGTCCGCCACCAGCAGCGCCACCTTGCGCGTGCGCACGGACCCATCGCCGGGCCGCGCCGTGAGCGACAGTGCGTGCGAATGCGTGACCTCCGGATTTACAGGCTGCGCAAGTGCGCGAGGCAGCGCAGGCGGCACCGGAATGCCGAGCCCGTCGGCCACCTGCTGCGCGAGCAGCGGCGATGCATTGACGAGGCTCGCCACCATGCGCTCGCGCACGGCAGGCACGGTGCACTTGGAGAGCTCGAAGCGGAACGCCGCCGCGATGTGGGCCTGCTCGGTGGGCGTCTGGCTTTCGAAGAAGAGCGTGGCCTGCGTGTAGTGGTCGGCAAACTTCTCGGGCTTGCCGCGCACCTTGTCCTGCTCCGCGCGCTGCGGAAAAGTCATGAAGCCGGCCGAAGCCCCGGCCTGGAACGGACAGCCGCCGCCCAGCGAGTTGGGCTCGTAGGCCGCACGGCCGCGGTGGATGGCCTGGCGGTGCATGCCGTCGCGCTGGTTGTTGTGCACCTGCGCCATCGGCGCGTTGATCGGCAGCTCATGGAAGTTCGGCCCGCCCAGGCGCGTGATCTGCGTGTCGACGTAGGAGTGGATGCGCCCGGCCAGCAGCGGGTCGTTGGTGAAGTCGATGCCCGGCACCACGTGCGCGGCGCAGAAGGCCACCTGCTCGGTCTCGGCAAAAAAGTTGTCGGGATTGCGGTTGAGCACCAGGCGCCCCACGGGCGTGAGCGGCACCAGTTCCTCGGGCACGATCTTGGTGGCGTCGAGCACGTCGAAGCTGAAGGCCTCGGCCTCTTCCTCGGTGAAGATCTGCAGGCCGAGCTCCCATTCCGGAAACTCCCCGGCCTCGATGGCTTCCCACAGGTCGCGGCGATGGAAGTCGGGGTCGGCGCCCGAGATCTTCACGGCCTCGTCCCACACCAGTGAATGCGTTCCGAGCACCGGCGACCAGTGGAACTTGCAGAACACCGAATCGCCGGCCTCGTTCACGAGCCGGAAGGTGTGCACGCCAAAGCCCTGCATCATGCGGTAGCTGCGCGGAATGGCGCGATCGGACATGTGCCACATCAGCATGTGGGTCGACTCGGGCATGAGCGAGACGAAGTCCCAGAAGGTGTCGTGCGCGCTCGCGGCCTGCGGCATCTGGTGATGCGGCTCGGGCTTCACGGCGTGGACC
>NZ_JBFTPJ010001287.1:0-1198 GCF_056398445.1 Variovorax sp. 01T439_2 | reverse complement strand
GGCCGGCCTGCTCGAAGCGCCCGACAGCGAAGCAATGCTCGAATGGGTGCGCCAGCAGCACATGGCGCTGCACATGCAGATCGATGGCGGCGACCTGCTCATGGTGCATGCCGGCGTGCTGCCGCAGTGGACGGTCGGCGACACGCTCGCGCTGGCGTCGGAGGTCGAATCGGTGCTGCGCGGCCCGGCGCTGGGCGAATTCCTGCTTGGCATGTACGGCAACGAGCCCGCGCAGTGGAGCGACACACTCAGCGGCAGCGCGCGGCTGCGTGTCATCGTCAACGCGCTCACGCGGCTGCGCTTTTGCACCGCCGAGGGCGTGATGGAATTCGAGAGCAAGGACGGCATGCTGCCCGGCCCCGAGGGCTTCATGCCCTGGTTCGACGTGCCCGGCCGCAAGACCGCCAATGCCACCATCGCCTTCGGCCACTGGTCCACGCTGGGCTGGCTCTCGCGGCCCGACCTGCTCTCCACCGACACCGGCTGCGTCTGGGGCGGCTGCCTGAGCGCGGTGCGCATCGGCGCCACCTTGGACGAGCGCGAGCTGATCCAGGTGAAGTGCGAGCAGTCGCAAAAGCCCGGCAAGCCGGACTGAGCGGCCTCACTCAGCCGCGCGGCAGCCTGAAGCGGTCGAGCGCCATGCGCTGCCGGCCCTCGGCATCGAAGTTCGCGGGCGCGAGCCAGCGCTCCAAGGCCGCGCGCAGCATCGGCCACTCGCCGTCGGTGATCGAGAACCACGCGGTGTCGCGGCTGCGGCCCTTGTAGACCACCGCCTGCCGGAAGACGCCCTCGAATTGGAACCCCAGGCGCATGGCCGCGCGCTTCGATGGTTCGTTGAAGTTGTCGCACTTCCATTCGTAGCGCCGGTAGCCGAGTTCGTCGAACGCGAGCTTCATCAGCAGGTGCTGGGCTTCGGTGGACATCGGCGTGTGCTTCAGCAGCGGCGAGAAGTTGACGCTGCCGACCTCGATCGCGCCGTTCGCGGGGTCGATGCGCATCAGCGCGAGCGTACCTATGGCGCGGCCGCTCTGCCGGTCGACGACCGCGAAGTGCATCGGGTCGGCGCTTCGCGCAGCGCGCTCGATGTGGGCACGGGTGCCCGCGAGGTCCGCGGGCCGTTCGACGCCCAGGTAGGTCCAGTCGCGGCCGTCGGGTGCCTGCGCGTAGGCGGCATGGAGGTCGTCGGCATGCCTTGCGG
>NZ_JBFTPJ010001286.1:0-1198 GCF_056398445.1 Variovorax sp. 01T439_2 | reverse complement strand
GTCCATGGTCAGTTCGCTGGGCCAAGCTAGATAAGCACAGGAAGGAAAAACAGATGCCACTTCCCGAAATGGCAAAGCCGATATCGTTCGAAGCGATATGGAAGAACTACCCCAGTGATGACCCTTGCGTGAACCCTCGCACGGGCAAGAAGGCGTATGACGACCAATGCGCAATACGGGTCGGCATTGCGTTGGAAAAGTCGGGTGTCAGTTTCAAGACATTTCCCGGCCCACGCTGCGAATTTGGCCCTTCCGGAAACGGAATGGTGCTGCGCGCGGCCGAATTGGCCAACTGGCTGATGCGTCGTCCGTTCGCTGGCTGTCCAGAGGCGGAAACACACCAGGGAAAAAGCTTCGACAAGAGTCTCTCCGGTCGCACGGGCATTATCTATTTCGAGGACTACTGGTTGCGTACCGCTGAGGCAAAGTTTCCCACTGGAGATCACATCGACCTGTGGGATCGAAATCGATTGACGCCGTCATGGACGACGTTCCTTCGCTTCTCGCTCGGCATTGATACCTTGCGATCACCGTGGAGCGGCAACGGATACCTCTACTCCGATCTGCACGCGTCGCGTCGAGTTGTCTTCTGGCCGATAAGCTGATGAAACATCCGATCTTCACCCTGTGCGGGGCTTTGGTCGGCGTCGCTCTGTTCCTGGGCTTGCCCATCCTCTTTTCGCTCGCGTTTCCAGGTACGGGGATCGGGCATCACGGCGAGGATGAAGCCGCTCGGATGCTGCGCGTGTATGTCCTGATGGGTGGCGTGGCCTCTGCCGCGTTGGGTGCTTGGGTCGGCTGCGTCGCCGCGACGAGTCCGCGTCGGGCGCTTGGAATGCTTGCTGCCATTGCGGCCGCCAGCATTGCCTTCAGCATCGTTCCGATCCAATTGCCGATGAAGCCCGAGAACGCGATGGCTGTTGGCATTGGAGCCTGGGCCATCGTCAGCGCAGGTCTCGCGGCGTTGGTGGCACGCAAGAAGAGCGAAAGCTCTGCGTAATGCCAGCGCTTCGGGATGCTAGCGGCACATGTCGTACCCGCCGGTCTCCAGATGGAAGTGGTCCTTGTGCGCGGCGTTGTAGTCGGGGCCCAGCACGCCATTGAAGAAGCGGCAGGCGCCGCGGTGCGCATCGCGCAGCAGCAATGCCGCCGGATCGTCCGTGCTTGCGGCACTGCCGTCGCGGGGCCAGTCATGCAG
>NZ_JBFTPJ010001285.1:0-1201 GCF_056398445.1 Variovorax sp. 01T439_2 | reverse complement strand
CAAGGTGGGCCATCCTGCCGGCGAGATCGCCGCCTTTGCGGAGCACGGAAAGTTCGACCTCGTGATCATGGGATCGCGCGGGCAGGGTGCGCTGACGAACCTCGTGCTGGGTTCGGTGGCGATGAAGGTGCTGGCCCGCTGCACGGTGCCCGTGCTGCTGGTGCGCTGAGCTTCGGGCCATCCGCAACGCCCGCGCGCCAGGCACCGCACCGACTCCGATCATGCACAACGATTTCACCTTTCCACTGGCGCTTTGCAGGGCGCAGTGGAGCGTTGGCCTGCACGCGCTCGCCGTGCTTGAGACCTGCGGCGCACAGTGCCTGTCGCTTGGCGCGCACATGCTGCAGGACGCGGTGCGCACGCTGAAGGCCGCGCTGAATGCGCGCGCGGTCCGGCATCCCCGAAAAGCCGGGGCACGGCCTCTTCGGGCAAGGGCCTGACGCGCGCGGCGCCTCAGGCGACGCTGCCCAGCAGCAGCGCCTGCAGCAGGAAGCGCCGGTTGTCCGCGGGCGAGGTCCGCTCGTCGAGCAGCGCGGCAAGCCGGGCGGTGGAATGGCTCGCGCAGGCAAGGCCGTCGTAGACCGGAATGCCCGCATGCCGGCCGATCTGCCGCACCACGTCGGGCGCCATGCCCTGGCACTCGAGCGCGTCGTAGAAGCGGCCGAGCACGCGCGCGGTGTGCTCGATTTCGCCGGAGTTCCCGAGGTTCGAGAGCGCGGGGCGGATGATCGCCACATGCGCGCCCAGTTCCTCGGCGGCATGCTGGAACAGCAGCCGGCTCTCGCTGGCGTCGCTGCCTTCGTCGCAGAGAATGCCGAGCTTCTTGCCCTTGAGCTGCCGCGAAGGAGCGCCCCGCAGCGAGGCCGCTTGCAGCAGGCGCGCGCGGCTCAGCAAGGCCGTCTCGTCCTGGGGCGACAGCGCATGGAAGGCCGAGAAATTGTGGTCCTCGAAGGGAAAGAGCATGGGCCCCCTGGATGTGAACGCCAAAGGCTACCTCCGGAAGGCGTGCCGGCCTTGATGCAGATCAAGGCCGGCCACGCCGGCGCTGATACACGCCGGACACAAAGCATTCACCGAGCGTTACCCACCGATTCCGGCCGTTGTCACTGTGTTGCCGGGCACTTCCTAGCATTCGTCCATCGACCCGCGACCAGACAACACCAGGAGTTCTTCAAATGTTCAACCCGTCCCTGACCTGACC
>NZ_JBFTPJ010001284.1:0-1208 GCF_056398445.1 Variovorax sp. 01T439_2 | reverse complement strand
AGGCCGCGAGGCACGCACTCGAAGCCGCGGGCCGCAAGGCCGAAGACATCGACCTGATCATCGTCGCGACCTCGACGCCGGACATGGTGTTTCCGTCGTCGGCGGCCATCCTCCAGAACAAGCTCGGCGTGGCCGGCTGCCCGGCCTTCGACGTCCAGGCGGTCTGCAGCGGCTTCGTCTATGCGCTGACCGTGGCCGACGCGATGATCCGCACCGGCACCGCGCGCTGCGCGCTGGTGGTGGGCGCCGAAGTGTTCTCGCGCATCCTCGATTTCAACGACCGCACCACCTGCGTGCTGTTCGGCGACGGCGCCGGCGCCGTGGTGCTCGAGTCCAGCGAGGAGCCGGGCATCCTGGCGAGCGACCTGCACGCGGACGGCAAGCACGTCGGCATCCTTTGCGTGCCGGGCCACGTCTCCGGCGGCAACGTGCTGGGCACGCCGCTGCTGCACATGGACGGACAGGCCGTGTTCAAGCTCGCGGTGCGCGTGCTCGAGGACGCCGCGCGTGCCACGCTCGCAAAGGCGGGCAAGACCGAGGCCGACATCGACTGGCTCATTCCGCACCAGGCCAACATCCGCATCATGGAAGGCACGGCCAAGAAGCTGAAGCTTCCGCGCGAAAAGCTCATCGTCACCGTCAACGAGCATGGCAACACCTCGGCCGCCTCGATTCCGCTGGCGCTCGACGAGGCCGTGCGGTCCGGCAAGGTGAAGAAGGGCGAAACCGTCATGCTGGAAGGCGTGGGCGGCGGCTTCACCTGGGGCGCGGTGCTATTGAATCTGTAGTGCATGGCGATGCCCCTTCGGGCTGCGATGCGACACGACGCTTTTGATCAAAATGAAATCCTTTGCTTTTGTCTTCCCGGGCCAGGGCTCCCAGGCCGTCGGCATGCTCGATGCCTGGGGCGATCACCCGGCCGTGGCCGAAACCCTGCGCGAAGCCTCCGAAGCGCTGGGCGAAGACATCGGCGGGCTGATCAAGAACGGCCCGAAGGAAGAACTGGCGCTGACCACCAACACCCAGCCGGTGATGCTTGTGGCTGGCGTCGCCGCGTGGCGCGCCTGGCTGGCCGAAGGCGGGCCCACCCCGTCGGTGGTGGCGGGACATTCGCTCGGTGAATATTCGGCGCTGGTTGCGTCCGGCGTGCTGACGCTCGCGCAGGCCGCGCCACTGGTGCGTTTTCGCGCCCGGGCCATGCAGCAGGC
>NZ_JBFTPJ010001283.1:0-1208 GCF_056398445.1 Variovorax sp. 01T439_2 | reverse complement strand
AATCCCACGCGCGCCAGCAACTCGGTCAGCTACTTCCTGCCGCCGAACCTCGGCGGCTTCTACGGCCAGCTGATGTACGGCTTCCACGAGAAGACCAAGTACAGCCCGGGCCTGGCCACGCCTCACGCGGCCGACAACTCGCGCACCGGCCGCTACATCGGCGGCCGCTTCGGCTACGCCAACGGTCCGCTCGACGTTGCAGCGGCTTACGGCAGCAACACCGTGGGCGACGACTACTACGCCGGCACGACCACCAAGGTCAACACCTTCAACCTCGGCGCTTCGTATGACTTCGGTCCTGCAAAGCTCTTCGGCGAACTGTCCCACGCCCGCGAAAAGACCGATATCGACGGCGACTTCTTCGCCCGCCCGGCTTCCGTGGCATCGAACAAGCTCAATGGCTGGCTGCTGGGCGTGACGGTTCCGGTCGGTGCCGGCCTGATCCGCGCGTCGTACTCGGCCGTCAAGTACAAGTCGGGCGACAACAACCCGTTCTTCAACGAACCGAATCCGAAGGCCAACAAGCTGGCACTGGGCTACGTGCACAACCTGTCGAAGCGCACGGCCCTGTACGCAACGGTTGCCCGCATCAGCAACAAGAACGGTGCAGACCTGAGGGTCAGCCCCGATTTCAGCCCGAAGTTCATCAGCAACGACATCTTCACCCCGAAGACCTCGACTGGCTACGACTTCGGCATCCGCCACGCCTTCTGATCGAAGCCTGATTCCCAATGCTGGCTTCAGCCAGTTCGGATCAATCCCGTATCAAGCCGCCCAGCGCAAGCCGGGCGGCTTTTTGGCTTTGCTCAATTCGGGCGGCCACGCCTGCTTTGCAGCAATCCCACATTCATTTCTCCGCTCAGAACCGAAGCGTAGAAACGTTCGACCATGTTGACGCTCGTGCGCGCATTGCGCGCCAAGGTCAGCATGTCGATGCCCTGCCCGTACAAGAGCCGCAAGGTGATGGCGGTATGGCGCAGGCAATAAAGAGTCCTCGACTGGCCCTGCGGCCCTTTCTGGAGCGACGTCGCTTCCAGCGCCCAGTGGAAAAGAAAGTTGAGCACGGCCAGCGCATGCTCGCGGTTCTTCAATTGCGGCATGAAGATGTAGTCGTCCGCGCCGCCAAAGCCCTGCTCGCGGCGATGCGCGAGCAGGCATTCATAAACCCGCACGGCCGGGCGCAGGCTCACGATGGGCTGGCTGTGCCG
>NZ_JBFTPJ010001282.1:0-1211 GCF_056398445.1 Variovorax sp. 01T439_2 | reverse complement strand
GGGCACGCTCACCGCGGCCTTGGCGGCGCGTGACCACGGTGTGAACCAATTCGTGCTGGTGAGCACCGACAAGGCCGTGCGGCCGACCAACATCATGGGCGCCAGCAAGCGCCTGGCCGAAATGACGCTGCAGGGCCTGGCCCAGCAGAAGCCGGGCACCTGCTTTTCGATGGTGCGCTTTGGCAATGTGCTGGGCTCCAGCGGCTCGGTGGTGCCGCTGTTTCGTCAGCAGATCGAAGCGGGCGGGCCGATCACGCTCACGCACGAAGACATCACGCGCTACTTCATGACTATTCCTGAAGCGGCGCAACTGGTGATCCAGGCCGGCGCCATGGCCGAGGGCGGCGACGTGTTTGTGCTGGAAATGGGTGAGCCCGTGCGCATCATCGACCTGGCGCGCCGCCTGGTGGAACTGTCGGGACGCACGGTGTGCGATGCGCAAAACCCTGAAGGCGACATCGAGCTGCTGATCACCGGTCTGCGGCCCGGCGAAAAGCTTTATGAAGAGCTGCTGATTGGCGACAACGCCATGCCCACCTCCCATCCACGCGTAATGAAGGCGCATGAGGCATGCCCGCCTTGGCAAGAGCTGACCCAACAGATCGATGAACTAGGTGCGCTGCTGGAGCGCAACGACGTGCCTGCAATCAAGTGCAAGCTGCAGCAGTTACTGGGTGGCTACCGCCCGCACGCAGAGGTGGTCGACTGGGTGTATATGGAGCTTGAACGCCAGAATGACCTGCTGCCCGCACCGGTGTCAGTTGCACCCGCTGGCGCGGCGTCTGGCGTTACGACCCCGCCGCCGGTGCTCGCTTCCGTCTGATCTCTTGTTGCGACGCCGGGGCATGCCCCAGCGCCGCGCCTGCCCAAAGTGCGGGCTTATTCGTTGTACTTGTACGTGGTGTACCTGTAGCCACCGTAGCGGTAGCCGTGGCTGCCGTAGTGACGCCGCGTCAGGTCGATGCCGTTGAAGATCACGCCGCTGACCGCCTTGCCTGCGTGCGCAAGGCGCTTGGCGCTTTCGTTGAGTTCGCCAAGCTGCGTTTGATCCGCCCGGGCCACCAGCAGCACTGCGCCCATGTAGGGTGCAACCGCGGCCGTGTCGGCGGCCACCAGTACCGGCGGCGTATCGATGATGACCAGTTCGTACTGCGCCGAGAGCACGTCGAGCAAGCGCACGAAGGTTTCCGACATCAGCATGTCGGCCGGAT
>NZ_JBFTPJ010001281.1:0-1218 GCF_056398445.1 Variovorax sp. 01T439_2 | reverse complement strand
GCAGCGGGCAGGCCCTGGACTTTGCGCGCGACCTGCTCGGAGCCGGCTTGCAGCATGCGCGCGGGCTGGTCGACTGGCAGCAGCTGGTGGCGGCCGTCGAACGCGCCGCGCGCGAGCTGCGCCTTGCGGTCGGCAAGCAGTGGCCCGGCACCAAGCTGCGCTGGGTGGGCCCGTCGCCGGAAGGCATCGACGCGCACGCCTGGCAGGACGCGCTCGAAGCCCTGCAGCACGCCTTTGAAATGGCTGCCGAAGGGCTCGATACCGTCAGCGAGATATCGCCCGATTTCGTGCGCCTGTATGAGCGGGCGCAGCAGCTCGCCAAGCGCGCGGCACGCTTCGCGCTGCCCTGCGAAACCGACTCGGTGCGATGGGTCGACGTGGGCACGCAGCTGCGGCTGGTCGAATCGCCGCTCGACATTGCCGAGGCCATGCGCACGCGCGTGCTCAAGATCGGCAGCGGCGCGGCCCCCGACGACGGCGATGAACACGAAGCCCGCGCGGCGCCCGAAGACAGCGGACGCGCCTGGGTCTTCACCTCCGCCACGCTGGGCGACGAACCCACGCTGCGCTGGTTCACCGAGCCGTGCGGCCTGGGCGACGCCGAGGTGCTGCGGGTGCAGAGCCCCTTCGACTATGCCGCGCAGGCCGGGCTCTATGTGCCGCGTGCCTTTCCCAAACCCAACGACGCCGCCCACAGCGCGCGCGTGGCGCAGCTGGCCGCGCGCGGCGCTGCCGAACTGGGCGGACGGACCCTGGTGCTGACCACCACGCTGCGCGCGCTGCGCGCCATCGGCGACGAAATGAAGCAGCAGTTCGAACGGCTCGAGGCCGACGTGCGGCCCGAGGTGCTGGTGCAGGGCGAGCTGCCCAAGCGCGTGCTCGTGGACCGCTTTCGCGAAGGCGCGGAGGGCGGGCGCGCCGGCTGCGTGCTGGTGGCGTCGGCATCGTTCTGGGAAGGCTTCGATGCGCCCGGCGATGCATTGCAGCTGGTGGTGATCGACAAGCTGCCGTTCCCTCCGCCCAATGATCCGCTGGTCGAGGCGCGCTCGCAGCGCCTCGAAGCCCAGGGCCGCAGCTCGTTCAGCGACTATTCGCTGCCCGAGGCGGCCGTGGCACTGAAGCAGGGGGCAGGGCGGCTGATCCGCCGCGAAACCGACTGCGGCGTGCTTGCCATTTGCGACACCCGCCTGGTCGCCATGGGCTATGGCGGGCTATGGC
>NZ_JBFTPJ010001280.1:0-1222 GCF_056398445.1 Variovorax sp. 01T439_2 | reverse complement strand
GGTTTGCGCTTTCAAGAGGCAGGAAAAACCGGCTCCGAGAGCCCGAGAAATCCCGTGAATGCCGTGAGAGATAGAGGAATATCCGAATGAGTGCAGAAGAGAACAAGCCCGAAGTACCCCACACCGAGCCGGTCTACACGCCCGAGATCGAGAGTGCGGYACCGATCGAGATCACGCCCGCCGACACCAGCTACGGCGAAGGCTCGATCACGATCCTCGAAGGGCTCGAGGCGGTGCGCAAGCGCCCCGGCATGTACATCGGCGACACCTCCGACGGCACGGGCCTGCACCACCTGGTGTTCGAGGTGGTCGACAACTCCATCGACGAGGCACTGGCCGGGCACTGCGACGACATCGTCGTCACCATCCACACCGACAACTCGATCTCCGTCACCGACAACGGCCGCGGCATTCCCACGGGCGTGAAGATGGACGACAAGCACGAGCCCAAGCGCTCGGCCTCCGAAATCGCGCTCACCGAGCTGCACGCGGGCGGCAAGTTCAACCAGAACAGCTACAAGGTGTCGGGCGGCCTGCACGGCGTGGGCGTGAGCTGCGTGAACGCGCTGAGCGTGATGCTGCGCCTGGTGGTGCGGCGCGAAGGCAAGATCCACGAGCTCGAATTCAGCCGCGGCTTCGTGCAGAACCGCCTGATCGAGACCGTGAACGGCGTCGAGGTGTCGCCGATGCGGATCATCGGGGAGACCGACAAGCGCGGCACCGAAGTCCACTTCCTGCCCGACACCGAGATCTTCAAGGAGAACGCCGATTTCCACTACGAAATCCTCTCCAAGCGGCTGCGCGAGCTGAGCTTTTTGAACAACGGCGTGCGCATCCGCCTGAAGGACGAGCGCAGCGGCAAGGAAGACGACTTCTCGGGCGCCGGCGGCGTCAAGGGCTTTGTCGACTTCATCAACAAGGGCAAGACCGTCTTGCACCCCAACGTGTTCTACGCAATGGGCGAGAAGCCGGCCGACACCTACGGCGGCATCCCGGGCACGCACATCGGCGTCGAGGTGGCGATGCAGTGGAACAGCGGCTACAACGAGCAGGTGCTGTGCTTCACCAACAACATCCCGCAGCGTGACGGCGGCACCCATCTCACGGGCCTGCGCGCCGCGATGACCCGCGTCATCAACAAGTACATCGAAGAAAACGAGTTCGCCAAGAAGGCCAAGGTCGAAGTCACCGGCGACGACATGCGCGAAGGCCTGTGCTGCGT
>NZ_JBFTPJ010001279.1:0-1222 GCF_056398445.1 Variovorax sp. 01T439_2 | reverse complement strand
CGCACGGCCCGCACCGCATACCGGGCGGATCCCACAAGGCGCACAAAGCAAATGTTCGATCTAAGCATCCTCTTCCCCTCGATCCTGAACGGCCTCACCACAGGCGCCGTGTACGCATTGATCGCGCTGGGACTCACCCTGATCTACGGCGTGCTTCACATCATCAACTTCGCCCACGGCGCCTGCCTGATGCTTGCGCTGTACGCCGTCTACTTCCTCAAGGAGCGCTGGGGCATCGACCCGTACATGGCGCTGCCCATTGCGGTGGCCGGCATGTTCGCGCTCGGCTATGCGCTGCAACGCGTCGTCATCAACCGCGCGGGCCACGGCAAGGACGAGAACATCCTGCTCGCCACGCTCGGCATTGCCATCGTCATGGAGAACCTCGCGCTGCTGYTCTTCAAGTCGGACACGCGCAGCATCGACACCGCCTAYTCGCTCAGCACCGTCGCCATCGGCCCCGCCATGATCGCCGTGCCCAAGCTCGTGGCCTTCGCGGGGGCGCTCGCCGTCTCCGGCATCCTGTTCTGGATCATGGGCCGCACCGACCTCGGCCGCGCCATCCGCGCCGTCGCCAAGGAGAAGGAAGGCGCCAAGCTCATGGGCATCGACGTCGACCATGTCTATGCCATGAGCTTCGGCATCGGCCTGGCCTGCCTCGGCGCGGCCGCCTGCTTTCTGCTGCCGGCCTACTACGTCAACCCGCAGGTGGGTGGCGGCTTCGTACTCGTGGCCTTCACCATCGTGGTGCTCGGCGGCATGGGCAGCTTCGTCGGCGCGCTCATCGGCGGCCTCCTGGTCGGCGTGGTCGAGTCGCTCGGCGGGCTGTACCTGGGCGAATCGCTCGGGCAGATAGGCATCTTCGCGATCTTCATCGGCGTGGTGCTGTTCCGTCCCCAGGGCATGTTCGGAGCCAGGGCATGAGCAGCGCACGCGCACAACTCGCGGGCATCGCGCTCTTCGCGATGCTGGTCGGCTGCGTGCCGCTCGCCACCAAGTCGGGCGTCGCGCTGAACTTCGTGATGATGGCGCTCTACGCCACGCTCATTGCGCAGGCCTGGAACATCCTCGGCGGCTTCGGCGGGCAGTTCTCGTTCGGGCATGCGCTGTTCTTCGGCACCGGCGCCTACATCCAGGCCATCGCGCAGCTGCAAGGCGGCATCAACGCCTGGGCCGCGCTGCCGCTCGCGGTGGCCGGCGCCGCGGGGGTCGGGCTCTTCGT
>NZ_JBFTPJ010001278.1:0-1224 GCF_056398445.1 Variovorax sp. 01T439_2 | reverse complement strand
GGCGACGCTTCCGCCAAGTGATGCAGGGGCCAGGCGCCGCCCTCCGCTTCCGTGCGGCGCTGCGCATTGCGCTGAGCCAGTACGTCGCCAGCGGCCTCACCGTCGCGCTCGGCCTGCTCGTGATCTCGGCCGGCGCGCACCTGTGGCTCGGCGCCGTCGCGGCCTCGGCCGCCGCGGTGGGCGTGATCGTCACGGCCCCGCCCGACCTGCCCGGCCCGCGCCGCGGCAAGTTCTTCCAGATGCTGCCGGCCCCGCTGATCGGGCTGCCGCTGTTCTTCCTGGTGCAGCTGCTGCACGCCGCGCCCATACGCCTGGGCCTGGTGCTGGTGCCCGCCACCTTCGTCGCCTTCCTGGCGATGGCATGGGGCAAGCGGGGCATTCCCATTGCCATCGCGGTGATGTTCTCGATGATCTTCTCGATGGCCACGCCCGCACCCAGCGGCATGGCCGAGGCGCTCGAGCGCACCTGGCACTTCGGCATCGGCGCCGGGCTCTACGTGATCTGGGCCACGCTCGCCAACCATGCGCTGAATTCGCGCTTTCGCGTGCAGTCGGTCTCGGACGTGCTGTATTCGCTGGCCGCGCTGATGCGCACCGAGGCCAGCCAGTTCACGCCGCGCGACGACACCAGCGACATCCGCGAAACCCCCGCGCCTTTGCTGGGCCGGCTGCTGCGCGAACAGGCCGCGCTGGCCGACCAGCTGCAGGCCACGCGCGACATCGTGCTCGAATCGCCGCGCACGCCGCGCCGGCAGCGGCTGGCCGCCATGCTGGTGATCGTGCTCGAGATGCGCGACCAGCTGCTCGCGAGCGAGCTCGACCTGGACGCGCTCAAGAGCCATCCCGCGCACGCCGAGGCGCTCATCGAGATGCGCCGCGTGCTCGAGGAGCTGGCCGACGACACCACCGCGCTCGGCGACGCGCTGCTGATGGGCCGCCAGCCCGAGCCGGTGGCCGACCGGCGCCCGCGGCTCGCGTCGATCCATCTTTCGGGCGAAGACCATATCGCCAGCCACGGCCTGCCGGGCCCGAACGCCGCCATGCTCGCGCGCGGCCTGGCCAGCCGCATCGGCCACATCAACGACGAGGTGCTGCGCCTGTCGGCCATGGCGCGCGGCGATGCCGAGCCCAATCTTGCGGTGGTGCGCGCCAACTGGCAGATGTTCGTGAGCCCGACCGACTGGTCGCTGCGGCCCTTTCTCACGCTGTGGCGCTGGGACGCGC
>NZ_JBFTPJ010001277.1:0-1228 GCF_056398445.1 Variovorax sp. 01T439_2 | reverse complement strand
CATCACCAGCGACTACGACGAGAACGACAAGCCCTTCCTCACCGGCGAACGCACCGCCGAAGGCTTCTACAAGACCAAGAAGGGCATCGACCAGGCCATCAGCCGCGCCATTGCCTACGCCCACTACGCCGACCTGGTGTGGTGCGAAACCGGCACGCCCGACCTCGAGTTTGCCAAGCGCTTCGCCGATGCGGTCCACAAGGTGCACCCCGGCAAGATGCTGGCCTACAACTGCTCGCCGTCCTTCAACTGGAAGAAGAACCTCGACGACGCCACCATTGCCAAGTTCCAGAAGGAGCTCGGCGCCATGGGCTACAAGTACCAGTTCATCACGCTGGCCGGCATCCACTCGATGTGGTTCAACATGTTCGATCTGGCGCAAGACTACGTGCAGCGCGGCATGTCGGCCTACGTCGAGAAGGTGCAGGAGCCCGAATTCGCGGCGCGCGATCGCGGTTACACCTTCGTGTCGCACCAGCAGGAAGTCGGCACCGGCTACTTCGACGAGGTGACCACGGTCATCCAGGGCGGCAAGTCCAGCGTCACGGCGCTGACCGGCTCGACCGAGGAAGAGCAGTTCCACTGATCCGCTGAATCCGCCAGCACAACGATTTCGCTGTCACCTTCGAGCCCGGCCGAGCGCCGGGCTTTTTTTTGGGCTCGGCGGCCAGCGGATAGAATTGCGCCCTCTGCACCCAACAAGAGCGAGAAAGGCACCTTGGTTATGACACCGCGAACTACTCCGCAAGGATTCAGCGGCTTTTTCTTCGTCTCCGAAGAAAAGGGCCGGTAGCCCGCGCTCGCTGGTTTCTGCCAGCTCTCATCCCAAGCAAAGCGCGGCCAGTCACCGCGCTTTTTGTTTTTTCGCCCGAGGTTTTCCATGATCCAGATCACGCTTCCCGACAACTCGCGCCGCGAGTTCCCCGGCCCGGTTTCGGTGGCCGAAGTTGCCCAGTCCATCGGACCCGGGCTCGCCAAGATGACGGTGGCCGGCAAGGTCGACGGCAAGCTCGTCGATGCCAGCGACGTCATCGACCATGACGCCAAGCTCCAGATCATCACGCCCAGGGACGACGAGGGCCTGGAGATCATCCGCCACTCGACGGCCCACCTGGTTGGCCACGCCGTGAAGCAGCTCTACCCGACGGCCAAGATGGTCATCGGCCCGGTGATCGAGGAGGGCTTCTACTACGACATCTCCTACGAGCGCCCCTTCACGCCCGAGGAC
>NZ_JBFTPJ010001276.1:0-1232 GCF_056398445.1 Variovorax sp. 01T439_2 | reverse complement strand
GCCCTACCGCAAGGCCGACGTGGCCAAGGCCAAGAAGATGCTTGCGGACGCCGGCTACAAGGGCGAGAAGGTCACCATCCTGGTGCCGAGCGACGTCACCTACCTCAATGCCGAGGCGCTGATGGCCGCGCAGACCATGCGCAGCATCGGCATGAACGTCGATGCGCAGACCATGGACTGGGCCTCCATCGGCGCGCGCCGCGCCAAGCGCGACGCGCCGGAGGCCGGCGGCTGGAACATGTACGTCACCGTGGCGGGCGAGTTCGACGTCAACTCCCCCATCACCAACGCCTACCTGAGCGCGGCCTGCGGCAACACGCTGCCCGGCTGGCCCTGCGACAAGACACTCGACGATCTGCGCAACGCCTGGCTGAAGGAAACCGTGCCGGCCAAGCGCCGCGAGATCCTCGACGCCTTCCAGGCCCGTGCCTATGAAACGGTGCCCTACATCAACGCAGGCCAGTACACAGCCGCGTTTGCCGCCCGCGCCAGCCTCAAGGGCATCGACAAGCTCTGGGCCGGCATGCCGACGGTCTGGATGCTCGACAAGTAAGCGGCACCGCACGGCAGCACCATGGGCTACATCCTCAGGCGATTTCTCTCGACGCTGCCGGTGATGGCAGTGGTGGCGGTGGTAGTGTTCCTGCTGATCCACCTGTCGCCGGGCGACCCGGCGGCGCTGATCGCGGGCGACCTGGCCTCGGTCGAGGACATCGAGAAGCTGCGCGCCGCGCTGGGCCTGAACCTGCCGCTGTGGCAGCAGTTCGCGATCTGGCTCGGCAAGCTCTTCACGGGCGATCTCGGCACCTCGATCTTCACGCAGGTGCCGGTGGCGCAGCTGCTCGCGCAGCGGCTGGAGCCCACGGTGTCGATCGCGGTGCTGACCATGGCACTCACGCTGGTGCTGGCGGTGCCGCTGGGCACGCTCGCGGCCTACCGCGCGGGCAGCTGGATCGACCGGCTCGTGATGCTGTTCGCGGTGCTCGCGTTCTCGGTGCCGGTGTTCCTGGTGGGCTACCTGCTGATCTACGCGTTTGCGATCCAGCTGCCGTGGTTCCCGGTGCAGGGCTACGTGCGCTTCTCCGACAGTCCCGGGCAATGGCTGCGCGGCCTGGTGCTGCCCTGCGTGAACCTCGCGCTGGTGTACATCGCGCTCGTCACGCGCATGACGCGCGCCACCGTGCTCGAGGTGCTGCACGAGGACTACATCCGCACCGCGCGCGCCAAGGGCC
>NZ_JBFTPJ010001275.1:0-1232 GCF_056398445.1 Variovorax sp. 01T439_2 | reverse complement strand
GCGCAGGGGTCGATGCCCAAGGCCTCGATGGCGTCGACCGCCGCGAGCACGGCCTTGACCTGGCTCTCGCCATCGGCGCGCAGCAGAATGCGCGCGCCCGGCTGTACACCGGCAACGCGCTGTGCGCCGTCGGGCGGCATGGGGGCCTGCAGCACCATCAGGTGCCAGAGCGCCGTGCCATAGTCGTTGCCGATCCACTTGACACGGCAGCAGACCGCACCCGACTCGAAGATCGCGACGCGCCGCCAGCGGTCGAGGATGGTCTCGCGCGCCGGCCGACCGAAGCGCAGCCAGACGTTGACGCGATGCTCGACGAAAGCCAGTGACACCCGCATGGGGATGGCCCCGCGCGTGGTCCCCGGGGACCACCCGGCTGGGGGCGAGGGCCGCGCAGAGAGCGGCGGTGGCTGCATCACGGTTCACCTCCGCCGTACTCTCGCTCCAGCAGCTCGCGCAGCATCTCGGCCGCGGTCATGCCGCGCTTGAACGCGACGACCTTGATGTGTCCACGCAGCGCGGGCGTCACGTCGATGGTCAGACGCGCGGTGTAGATCGATGCCTTGACTGCGGCCGCCGGTTCGTCGGCCCGTCGCACCCAGGCCGACGCCGGATCGGCAGCCGGCCTGCGGCCGATCGGCGCCCGCTTCGGCGATGCGGATGTCGCTCGCGACGTCATCGCAGCATCTCCCGCACGGCCTGCGCCAGCGCAGCGATCTCGCGCGCCGCGGCGCACGTCGGCGCCGCTTCGCAGGCGAGCCGCCCCGCGGCAACGCTGTCGGCGAACACGATGCGCTGAGAGATTTCGGCGCACAGGGCGGCGAACGGCTGATCGGCCAAYGCYGCGCGYGCCTCGCGCCCRATGACYGTSCCCACCACRCGCCGRTTGATCACRAARGCSGCGCGCAGTTGCGGCCGAAACACCCTCGCYTCGATCACGAGCTGCACCATCTCGTGGCTGGCCCAYACGTCGTAGGCGCTGGGCTGCACCGGGATCAGCACCAGRTCGGCSGCCAGCAGCGCGGAGCGCGCGAGGGCCGCGACCCGGGGTGGGCCATCGATGACCACGTGGTCGGCCTCCAAGGCGATTTGCGGCGCCTCCTGGTGCAGCGAGTCCCTCGCGAGCCCAAAGACGCCGTAGAGCCGCTTCTGGCCGTTCTGGAGACGCCGCTGCGCCCAGTCCACGGCAGCCGCTTCTGGCCGTTCTGGAGACGCCGCTGCGCCCAGTCCACGGC
>NZ_JBFTPJ010001274.1:0-1236 GCF_056398445.1 Variovorax sp. 01T439_2 | reverse complement strand
GCTTAGGGGCGAATTCTGCCTGCGTCGCGAAGGTCTGGTTCTGGCCGAATGTAGCCGGTCGTTGCCTTGGAGCTTAGCGCTCGAAGTTGCCTAGCTGAGAGCTTCGAAGCCAACGTTGAATCCTCATCAGTCATCGCAGCTTCTCAGTCGGTTTGCTATCGCACTACTGGTTCGTGATAGTCCGTCGACTCCGAAATCGCCCAGCGGGTTTCCAGTTTGGCTCGTGCATTGTCATAGTCGGCACGAATCCATGAACTGCACTGGAGGGTATCAGGAGCGGCTCCTGCATCCACCACACGGAGGGTTACCTTTTCGCCGTCGCGAAAGACAAAGCCACCGACTCGAATCGCGACGTGGCTCCGTTCAATCATGAGGTTCACGTAGCGTCTACCTACTGGATCTTCATAGCTCTTGTCGAGGAATGGTGGGTTTCCGAGGCTTTCGATTGCGAAATCATGCATTGGGCGCCTCACATCGATCCATTCGCTTTTCTTGATGCTAAAGGAAAGAGATTTGCATACCTTTGGTTCGCGTGCCGGTGGTGTACATGCGCTAAGTGCGACGAGGGCCGCTGCGCCTATCGCACACGGGAGATGTTCCCAGATCGAGCGCATGTTCTCACTCCAGTTTGCTTTTCTTCTAAGTCGGCGAACGCGCCGCTCTTGGATGTTCGCGCGCTAATTGTGCCGGCACGGCGTAGTTCCGCTTTTGGCCGGGCGCCGTCTTTGTATAAATGGGCCGCTTGCCGCTCACGGCGCGCCAAGTATCGTCAGTAGCGGCATTTATCAGTGCGGCTAGCTTGTCTCTTTCCTTGAACTAGCACTCGAAACCTCAGTACTTCGGGCGCATTACCAGAACCAATCGTGGCGGAACTCGGCCATCAATGTCCCGGGGCAAGAAGCCAGTGCGCAGGAGCGCAACTATGGCGGCTACGTCCCAGTCTTCGATGCCGCTGGAACGAACGATGTAGGGCTCAATGACTTTGCCATCAGGACTGAGAGTGACGTTGAGTTCCACTGCTGGGTTTCCCTGAATGGCGTCCACATCAGCGTATCGAACGTTCGGGCGCACAGCAGCGGCGACGCGATCAGCGTAACTTGGTCGACCGGCGTTCCGGCCCGTTCCTGGCTGAACAGGCGTCCACATCAGCGTATCGAACGTTCGGGCGCACAGCAGCGGCGACGCGATCAGCGTAACTTGGTCGACCGGCGTTCCGGCCCGTTCCTGGCTGAACAG
>NZ_JBFTPJ010001273.1:0-1238 GCF_056398445.1 Variovorax sp. 01T439_2 | reverse complement strand
AGCGCGGGCGGCGCGCGCATCCTGCTGGCCGACGAACCCACCAAGGGCCTTGATGGGCATTGGCGCGATCACACCGTTGCGATGCTTCAGGCGGTGCAGCGTGCCGGTGGCTGCGTGGTGGTCATCACGCACGATCTGCGCGTTGCGCAGGCTCTCGGTGGGCAACTGATTGTTCTGCGCGCTGGCGAAGTGGTGGAACAAGGTGACTCAGCCACCATTCTGGCGAGTCCGCAGCATGCATTCACGCGGCGGTTGGTCGAGGCCGATCCTGCGCATTGGCCCAGGCGCATTGCAGCGGTCGCGGGGGCACCAGTGCTGAGTGCGCAAGACCTGTCGAAAGGCTTCGGTGGCAGATCGTTGTTCGACAGCCTCGACCTGCAGATTCACGCCGGCGAGCGTTTCGTGGTGCAGGGGCCCAGCGGGACCGGCAAGAGCACGCTGGGTAACGTCCTGCTGGGCCTGCTGCCGGCCGATCGGGGCGTCGTGCGTCGTGCCGAAGGCCTGGCTTCGACCGCTTTTCAGAAGCTCTACCAAGACCCGGTCGGCTCGTTCGCTCCCCGCATCAGCCTGGAAAATTCACTGCGCGATGTTGCTGCACGTCATCGTTGTGCGTGGTCGACCGTGCTGCAGCAGCTCGAACGGCTGGGCGTGCCCGCCGACCTGCTGGCACGCCGGCCAGCAGAAGTCTCCGGTGGCGAGTTGCAACGCGTCGCGCTCGCGCGCGTTCTCACCGTGCGGCCAGCGCTGGTCTTTGCCGACGAGCCAACGTCGCGATTGGATCCGGTGTCCCAACAGGAAGCGATGACTGTCCTGCTCAATGTTCTGGAGGAGCGCGGTGCCGCGCTGATGTTAGTGACGCACGATGACGATATTGCGAATGCCGTCGGAACGAATCGATGGAGGTTCGCAGAGCCCTGAATTCCCGGCCATCATCCGCGCGCTAGCCTTACTTGGTGGTGTAGCTGCTGGGCGCTGTGCGGGCTAGGATTCTTACTTCAGATCGACCCTGCCTTGTGGGAGTTTTGCGCTATTGGGGGGCATCGAACGTACTGCTTACCCTCGATTTCCTCGAGCGCTGACGCTCAAGGATGTTGGATTCCGCCGATCTCCAAATCTAGGGTCAGAGATTGGCGGAATCAAACAGCCAGCGCATTGTCCAGCTCCGAAACCCTCTCGCAGACTCCCGCGGCGTATATCTCCGCGGCCGACGCAGGAAGCGTCTTGTTCTCGGATCCGAT
>NZ_JBFTPJ010001272.1:0-1239 GCF_056398445.1 Variovorax sp. 01T439_2 | reverse complement strand
CATCTGGACCAGCTCGGCGCAGACGGGCGTCGTGCTTCCTGCCGGGATCGACTGCTTCCAGTTTGCCCGCGCGGACCTGGCCGGCTTGCCGCAGGCGCCTGCGCGCTTCGATGCACCGCGCATGGCGCGCACGGACAATGCCTGAGCTTCTCTCAAAAAGTTCTCACCCCCACCACTGGAGCCTTTGGCTCGCGGCGGCGTTCATGGCCATCCTTGTTCCGTCCGCCGAAGCTTCCCAGTCGATGGGCTGCAACGGTTCGCTCGTGGGCAAGGGCGATTCGCCCGTGTCGCTGCTTCAGAAATGCGGCGAGCCGATCTATCGCCAGAGCGTCTGCGTGCCGATGCTGCAGCTCGGCTGGATCGTGACGCCCTACCGCGCGGGCAGTCCCCAGGCGATTCTTGCGAACCAGTGCGTTCCCATGGAGGAATGGACATACGACCGCGGTCGCGGTGCATTCCTTGGCGTCGTGCGCATCTACAACGGCGCAATCGAATCCGTGCGCGACGGCGAGCGCAGCCGGTGAAAGCCAGGGCACCGGACATGCCCTGAGAGCCCGATCCCCTGGATGTCTCAGACCCCTTCGATGATCCGCAGGTCCCGTTCCGCGCCGTCGCCCAGCGCGTCAAGCGCGGCCTGGTAGTCGGGGCTGTCGTGCACGGCCCTGGCCTGCTCGACGCTGTCGAACTCGATCAGCACGGTGCGTTGGGACAGGCCGAACTCGTAGACCTCGGCGGGCAGGCCGCGCGCAAGAAAGCGGCCGCCGCCGGCGGTGATGGCCGGGCCGGCCAGTTTTGCGTAGGCCGCGAGTTTGTCGGCGTCGTTGACGGCACGGTACGCGCTGACCCAGTAGGCTTTTGCCATGGTGATTTCTTCTCTGTCTGTTGCTGAGCGCGCAATATAGCTCGCCCGCTGCGCCCTCAGTCCCACGCAGGAAGTTCGTGCAGCGCATCGTTGGGGTGGCCCACGACGTCGACGCCGGTGATGCCGGCGCCGCCCGGCAGGAGCTGGACATCGCAAACCACCTCCCAGGCATGGCTTTCGGTGCGCCGTGCAAGGCACACTTCCTCGCCGGCGGCGAGGAGCTCCACGCATTCGCCGATGCCGATGCGCCGTGCCGCGCCAAGCGCGAATTCGGTCGAGCCGAACTCCTGCTCCACCACCGGGTGAATCGCGACGAGATCGATCTTTCCGTCGCTGAAGTGAACAGCGGTAATTGCATGCTGGGCCATGTTCAACCT
>NZ_JBFTPJ010001271.1:0-1241 GCF_056398445.1 Variovorax sp. 01T439_2 | reverse complement strand
GCATCGCCATGTGGACGGGCTTCAGCTTCGTGGGCTACTTCACGCCGATCCGCGAGCTGGGCATGGCCTTCCTGCAGACCCGGATGGGCTCGTGGGAAGTGTTCTGGGTGTTCTTCTACGGCTTTGCGACCTATGGCAACGCGGGCTTCATGCGCGAGCAGGTGTGCAAGTACATGTGCCCGTATGCGCGCTTCCAGAGCGCCATGTTCGACCGCGACACGCTCATCGTCAGCTACGACCCCAAGCGCGGCGAGCCGCGCGCGCCCCGGCGCAAGGGCATCGACCCGCGCAGCATGGCGCTGGGCGACTGCATCGACTGCGGGCTGTGCGTGCAGGTGTGCCCGACCGGCATCGACATCCGCCAGGGGCTGCAGCACGAATGCATCGGCTGCGGCCTGTGCGTGGATGCCTGCGACACGGTGATGCAGAAGATGGCCTATGCGCCGCGGCTGATCCGCTACGACACGCAGAACGGCATGGAGGCCGGATGGTCGCGCCGCCAGCTGCTGCGCCGGGTGCTGCGTCCGCGCGTGCTGGTCTACAGCGCCATCCTGTCGCTGCTGGTCCTCGGGCTGCTCGCGAGCCTCGTGGCGCGCACGCCGCTGAAGGTGGACGTGGTGCGCGACCGCGCCTCGCTGGCCCGCATCGTCGAGGACGGCCGGCTCGAGAACGTCTACCGGCTGCAGATCATGAACGCCACCGAGGAGCCGCGCGACTACCGCATTGCCGCCCACGGCATCGAGGGCCTGACCGTCTCGCCCGGCGCGGCGGTCGCGGTGGGTGCGGCGCAGTCGCGCTGGGTCGCGGTGCGGCTGCAGGTGCCCTATGGCGCGGTGCCCGCCGGTTCGCACACGGTGCACTTCGACATCCGGGACGAACGCGGCGGTTTTCAGGTGTCGGAGAAAGCGGTCTTCCTGGTGCCGCGCTGAAGGAGACGAAAGATGAATGCAACGACGAACGATCCGCCGGCTGCCGGCGATGCATGGTGGCGCCACCCGCTGCTGTGGATGGTGATTGCCGGCCCGGCGCTGGTGGTGGTCGCAAGCTTCGTGACCTTCTGGGTTGCCTGGGGCAGCGCCGACCCGCTGGTGTCGGAAGACTAGTACCGCCGCGGCGTCGAAATCAACAAGGCCCTGGCGGACAAGACACTGATGCCCGCCGTCAACGGCAGGAACCACGCGGCGACACCGGCCGAGGCCGTGCCGCTGCCCCGCAATCTTCCCGAGCGTTCGCAATGACAC
>NZ_JBFTPJ010001270.1:0-1249 GCF_056398445.1 Variovorax sp. 01T439_2 | reverse complement strand
CTTCAGGCTCAAAGTCGTTCGATCCATTCGATGCTTCGGAAAGAGTGGTGCGCCGAGTCGGCGCGGCGCCAAGGCTCAGAGGTACAGTCGCGGAACTAGGTGCCCAGGCACACGCCACCCGTCAACGGCAAGCGCGCGTTCTTCGCCCGTCTAGGAAATGCCTTTAATACGGCCCCTCTTCGTAGGCGATCGATTCGCTGAAGGCAAAAATATCTGGAGAAATGGGCGAGCTCCGCTCCTCGAGCACATGACCGACCAGCCCAGCACAGCGGCTCACCACAGCGACCGCGCGCATTGCCTCCACAGGGAAGTCGATCTCGTGCAAGATCGCGCCGAGTGCGCCAGTCGCGTTCAGGACAATCCGCTTGCCCGCGTCGGCATCGATCTCTTCACTCAACGTCTGCAGCAAGGCGATGTAGTCGCCCTTCACGCCGGCCGCTTCAGCCACCTCGAACAGCCGCGCCGCACGTGGGTCCACACTCTTGTAGTTGGCGTGACCGAAGCCGGGGACACGGCGCTTCGATTGACGAAACTTGGCGACGAGACTCTTCGCCCATTCGCGCTTGTCGCCCGCAAAGGACATGCCTTCGCTCAACACCCGGCCTGCGCCCACCATCGTACCCGCGTATCGATTGCCGACCATCAATGCACCCGCTGCCAGCGAGATCTGAATGTCATCGGGATTAGAGTCAGCAACGATGCGAGCCACGAGTGCGCTGGGCGTCAGGCCATGGTCCATTAGGACAAGTAATGCCGCGTCCAGAACCTTGCGCTGCGTCGCGGTCGGCACTCGGCCAGTAACGACCAAGTAGAAGCCTTCGGTAAAGCTCAGTTCGCCGACGACTTCACTTAGTGTGTCTTTGCCGCGAATCCGAAGCCGCGCGGTGTCATTAAGGTGGGTTCCAATTCGTGTCTTCGTCATGATTGATTTCCTGAAGTTCTATGTCTCATCCGCCACCTTTTTAGCCGCCGGACTGAATCTTCGCGATGACTTCGTCGGCGTAGCCGAGTGCGCGAAACACCTCGTCGGAGTGTTCGCCGAGGTCGGGGGCGGGCTGCAACGGTTGGTCCTCCCGCTGGCCGTCGTAAAGAACCGGCCTGCGAATCATCTTCTGCGGACCGTGCACGGCGTGTTCGGCCTCCGCGAAGGTCTTCAGGTGCTTCACCTGCACGTCGTCCATGACTTCTGGAAGCGTCAGCACAGGTGCATGCGGCACGTCGTTCTCGACAAGGCGAGCCAACCAATGGT
>NZ_JBFTPJ010001269.1:0-1251 GCF_056398445.1 Variovorax sp. 01T439_2 | reverse complement strand
GCTTCATGCCGGCCTTCCGCGACGCGCTCGACGACCGTCAGATCGCCGAACTCGCGGGCTACATGCGCGCGCGCTTCGCACCGCAGGAGCCGGCGTGGAAGAACCTGCCGGCCGAAGTCGCCCGCGTGCGCGCCGCGCGCGGCCACGGCGCCGAATAAGCGGCGCTCGGCGCGTCCTGCTTTCCGCTTGCGCAGCGGCAGGGAACACATTCATTCAGAATGTCCGCTCCAAGAACCCAACCCAAGTGCCGAAGTGCCTCCGGAGACAACATGCCCCTGAATCTTTCCACCGCCGCCAGCCTTCCCCGCGACGCCGAGCGCGCCACGCTCGTCGGGCGCATCTGGCAGCCCGGCGTGGGTCCCGTACTCGTGGCGGTGCACGAGGGCGGGCTGCACGATCTCTCGCGCCTCGCGCCCACGATGAGCGACCTGCTCGAGGCGAAGGAGCCGCCGGCCGATGCGGTGCGGCGCGCACTGCGCAGCGGCCAGGCTCCGCGTGTCGCCGCGCTCGACGAGGCCATCGCCAACAGCGACGCCACCGCGCGCGACGAAGCCAAGCCCTGGCTGCTCGCGCCCTGCGACCTGCAGGCCATCAAGGCCAGCGGCGTGACCTTCGTCGAAAGCCTGCTCGAGCGCGTGATCGAGGAGCAGGCGCGCGGCGATGCCTCGCGCGCCGAGGCCACGCGCGCGGCGCTCAGCGGCGTGCTCGGCGACAACCTCGCGGGCATCGTGCCGGGCTCGGCCGAGGCCGCGAAGGTCAAGGAGGTGCTGATCTCGCAGGGCGCGTGGTCGCAGTACCTCGAGGTCGGCATCGGGCCCGATGCCGAGATCTTCACCAAGGCACCGGTCCTCTCGGCCGTGGGCATGGGCGCCGACGTGGGCATCCATGCCGCATCGGTGTGGAACAACCCCGAGCCCGAGGTCGTGCTCGCGGTCAACAGCCGCGGCGAAACGCTGGGCGCCGCGCTCGGCAACGACGTCAACCTGCGCGACTTCGAAGGCCGCAGCGCGCTGCTGCTCGGCAAGGCCAAGGACAACAACGCCTCCTGCGCCATCGGCCCGTTCATCCGGCTGTTCGATGCGCACTTCGGCATCGACGACGTGCGCCGCATCACGGTGGCGCTCGAAGTGAAGGGCCCCGAAGGCTTCACGCTCGAAGGCTCGAGCTCGCTCGCCAGGATCAGCCGCGATCCGCTGGACCTCGTCTCGCAGGCCGTCGGCGCGCACCACGACTATCCCGACGGCTTCATGC
>NZ_JBFTPJ010001268.1:0-1251 GCF_056398445.1 Variovorax sp. 01T439_2 | reverse complement strand
GACATCGACCGCGCCCAGGCCTTCTATGAAACCGTGCTCGGCCGCAAGCTGCGCCGCGAAGACTTCGGCGACCAGACGCTCGCCGTGTTCCCCTACGACAAGCCCGCCACCGGCGGCGCCCTGCAGGCCGGCGCGAACGCCAGCGCACGCGCGGGCAGCGGCATCCGCATCTACCTGGACTGCATGCCGAGCATCGATGCCGTGCTGGCGCGTGTCGAAACGGCCGGCGGCCAGATCGTCGCGCCCAAGTCTGCGCTGCCGCCCGGCATGGGCTTCATCGCCCACCTGCGCGACACCGAAGGCAACGAAGTCGGCCTCCACGCCCTCGCCTGAGCCGCACCATGGCACAGCGCAACTGGATCGCCGTTGCCAGCGCCGAGCACGCCCGGCGGGGCCGCGACCACCAGCCGCTCGGCTTCATGCAGGTCGGCCACGGCAAGCTCGGCCCGCTCAAGCGGGTTGCGGCGGGCGACCGCGTCGCCTACTACGCGCCGGCCACCGTCTTCGGCGGTACCGACAAGCTGCAGAGCTTCGTCTCGATCGGCATCGTGCAGCCGGGCGCGCCGTACGAAGCGGACATGGGCAACGGCTTTGTTCCGTGCCGGCTCGACGTCGCCTACGCGGCCTCCCGCGAAGCGCCGATCGCGCCCTTGCTGGAACAGCTGGCCTTCATCGAGAACCCGAAGCAGTGGGGCTACAAGTTCCGCTTCGGGCTGTTCGATGTCTCCGACGCCGACATGATGCTGATCGCACGCGCCATGGAAGCCGACCTGAAGGCGCTCGCGCTCTGAGCGCCACAATCCCGAGATCGATCATCCATGCAGAAGAATCCCCCGATGGAACCCATCCGCCGGCACCATGAAGCCTTCCAGGTCGCAGGCCTCACGGTCCGCACCACCAACCGCGAAGAGAACGACCCCGCAACCGCCCGCATCGGCGCGCTGTGGAATCGCTTCTTCGGCGAGGAGACCTACCGGTCGACGCCCGGCCGCACCGGCGACGCCCGCATCTACGGCGTCTACTCCGGCTACGAATCCGACGCGCACGGCGCCTTCGACCTGACCGTGGGCGTGGCCGTCGCGGACGCAGCGGGCAGCGTGGCCATCGACGCCGGCAACTATCTCGTCTTCACGGGCCAGGGCGAGATGCCGCAGATGGTGATCGCCGCCTGGCAGCGCATCTGGCAGTATTTCGAAGCACACCCGGAAATCGTGCGCCGCTACCGCAGCGATTTCGAAGCCTACGAGGGGC
>NZ_JBFTPJ010001267.1:0-1253 GCF_056398445.1 Variovorax sp. 01T439_2 | reverse complement strand
GAAATGGTGGTGCTGCCGGTAAAGCTGTTCGCGCCCGAGAGCGTGAGCGTGCCCGCGCCGGTCTTGGTGAGGCCGCCGGCGCCCGTGATGCCACTCGAGAGCGCGAGGTTGGCATCCGCCTGGAAGGTGCCGCCACCCGCGCCAAGGCTCACGGCCCGCGCCGAGGCAAAGTCCGCGCTGGTGCGCAGAGTGCCGCCGTCGAAGCTCAGCGCGCCGGCCGCATCGCCCAGGTTGGCGTCGCTCGACACTGACAGCACGCCGCCGTTCAGGAAGGTTCCGCCCGTGTAGCTGTTGGCGCCGCTGAGCGTCATCGCGCCGCCGTTCACGGTCAGCGTGTTGCCGGCCATGGTGCTGTCGATCTGCGCGGTGCCCGAGTTCATGGTGACGCTGTTCATGCCGCTGATGGCATAGGCTGCGCCGTGGGTGAAGCTGTTGGTGCCGAGGTTGAAGTTCAGCGCGTCGACGCCGTCGCCGGTGAGATTGCCGGCGATCGAGCCGCCCGCGATGTTGAGGGTGTCGGTGCCGCCGCCGAGCAGCACGGCGCCGGTGAGGGTGCCGGCGGTGGTGATGATGGCGTTGCCGCCGACCTCGTCAATGCCGTCGCGGACTAAGTCGCCGTCGCGCAGGGCGACGCCGGAAGCGCTGCCGTCGACGACCGCGCCTGCGCCGATGTTGACGGTGCCACCGGCCTTGGCAGCGGTGTGGATTGCCGCGCCAAAGCCGCTGCTGCCGATGAGGGTGCCGCCGGTCACCTCGACCGCATAGGTGCCGTTGGTGTTCGAAGCGAGGATGGCGTCGCCGTTGATTCCCTTGGACTCGACTCGGCCGCCAGTCATCTGCACCTGAGCCAGCCCCACACTGCCGTGGCGCGCCCAAAGCCCGATTCCTCCTCTGGACAGAACAGATCCGCCATTCATGGTGATGCTCGACGCCCCCGAGTTGTTGAGGCCCGACATGGTCGTGTAGACACCGGTATTGATTGTGTCAACCGTGCCCCCGTTGATCACGACGGCCGCAATGACGTTGCTATTGACGCCGGACGCGGTCGCACTCAGCCCAACACCCGAGCCCGTGTTCAGCACCGTGCCGCCGTTCATCGTCACGAGGGCGTCCGTTCTGTTGGTTCCACCCCCTTGCACCAGCACAGTAGCGGCCGACCCCGTGCTGGTGAGCGTTCCGCCATTGATGGTCACGGCCGCATGCCCGTCGGTCCCGTTGTGATCCACCGACACAGCCGAGCCGGTGGTGGTGAT
>NZ_JBFTPJ010001266.1:0-1255 GCF_056398445.1 Variovorax sp. 01T439_2 | reverse complement strand
AGCCAAGGGCGAAGACGCCATCTTCGTTGGCCCCACATTGCCCATGCAGCAGGACGCGGCTCCGCTGTGGGAGTACATCCGCCGCTACATGGAATACGGTCCCGGCCAGGAGGGCATTCCGGAGCGGATAGGGCAAGAGCACACGACCTACTGCGGCAAGCCCAGTTCCAGCCAGTACAAGCTGGAGCAACGCCCAGGGGTGATGGAAACCGCATATCACATGCTCAGTCAAGTCACCTGCTCGTGGCCTGCATTCCCGAAGGAGTGGCAAAGCGATTCAGGCATGGGCGAACCTGAAGACAAGCCTGTGCAGACGGGCGCTGTGATGACGGCTCTCGTCTACCGGGCACAGGGCAGGCTGAGCAAGGCCGACGAGATCGAATTCCTGCGGCATTGGGGAACGGCCGAGGCGCAACAAGAAGCAATGTCGCGCCCGGCATGAGCCCGACGACCCGCAACCGAACGTCCGCGTGTACACGCAGGCTTCGGCTTTCGGCGCTGTTGAAGCTACCGGGGCACCGGGCTAAAGAAAGACGTCATGTTTGCCCTCGAAGATACCTACGCCCGCATAAAGAGAAAGTCCATCGAGAAGGCTCGCGAAGAATTTCGTGTCAACAGTCAACGCCAGTGGCGCTCCGACGAACCCAGCGATGCCGAGGGCATCAATTTACCGGGGCGTTGCGCCTTTGCGCAGAACAATACATACCTGGAGTTATGCAATCCCGGCTGGGAAAGGCAGCGTTTGGTGGTGTTTGGTTTGCTGTTGGTAGTCCCGATGGCGCTGCTCATCATTTGGGGATGGTATGGCTTTGCCATACATCCCATACTATTCAACCAAGTCATCATGTTCTGGCACGTGGCCGATCGTGACCCAGCGGACTGGTCGTTGCTGTGGTTTGGTTGGCTCCTCTTGTTTCCCTTGGCCGCGGCCAGCGCGTTCATGCTGTTCGCCGCCTTCTACTACATGGGCGCGCGCTCTTCGTTCTTCACTTACGCCAGAGGTCGCATCCGCTTCAATCGCCTCACGCGAAAGGTATATGTGCTGCGCCCTGGCTACTGCGGAGGTAATCAAATCTTCGAGTGGGATCGACTGCGCGCGTTGTGCGACATTGCTGGCGACCGTCGCGGCGGAATCAGTTCGCTGGCGTTGTATCACCCATCTTTCGACACGAGCGACGCCAAAGCCACAGGCGAAGATTGCATCTTTGTTGGTCCCGCAAGAACCGCCGCCAATCATGCCCCACTGTTGTGGGAG
>NZ_JBFTPJ010001265.1:0-1260 GCF_056398445.1 Variovorax sp. 01T439_2 | reverse complement strand
GCGGCCAGCAGCGCGGCCGATTCGGCGGCGTCGATCTCGATCGCGGCTGGGTCGCCCAGCACCACGTCGTCGATGCCCACCTGCCAGTTGCACAGCGAGACCAGGCCCCAGCCTTCGCGGTCGCCGGGTTCGGCAATGCCGGCCTGCCGGGCTTCCAGCGCGGCCCAGGGTATGCAGCCGTCGGCTGCGGAAATGCCCAGCGCACTGGCCAGCGCGCGTTCATGGGGCGGCGAGCGCGTGCTTTCCTCCTGCGTGTCGGCCTCCGCGAGCGAGAGCCGCGAGAGCAGCGCTTCGAGATTGGGAAGCCGGAGCGCGGGCAGTGCCGCGCGGCACGCCGGGGAACCGCGGCCGGCAAAGGGGATCAACAAGTGACGTGGGAGAGGTTCGGCCATTCCCCCTATTGTCCGGGATGCCACAATCCCGGGATGAAACGCCGCCCCGAAGCGCGTTGGGAATAACTGATAAATATGCGACTTCCTTATGAACTGAAGCTCGGCTGGCGCTACACGCGCGCAGGCCGGGCGACGCGGCGCAACGGCTTCATCTCGTTCATCTCCGGCGTGTCGATGCTCGGCATCGCATTGGGGGTGGCGGCGCTGATCATCGTGCTCAGTGTGATGAACGGCTTCCAGAAGGAGGTGCGCGACCGCATGCTCGGCGTGGTGTCGCACATCGAAATCTTGTCGCGCGACGGCCAGGCCCTGCCCGACATCGACGCCATCACAGCCGCCGCGCGCAAGAACCCCGAGGTGGTCGGCGCCGCGCCCTTCATCGCCACGCAGGCGCTCATTGCGCGCGGCGAGGACATGAAGGGCACGCTGGTGCGCGGCATCGTGCCCAGGCTCGAACCCGAGGTGACCGACATCGCCACCACGGCGCAGAAGGGCACGCTCGACAAGCTGGTGCCGGGCGAGTTCGGCATCGTGCTTGGCGGCGAACTCGCGCGCTCGCTGTTCGTGCAGCCGGGCGACCAGGTCACGCTGGTGGCGCCGGGCGGCCAGGTCACGCCCGCCGGCGTGGTGCCGCGGCTCAAGCAGTTCACGGTGGTGGGCACCTTCGATTCGGGCCACTACGAATACGACTCGGCGCTGGCCATGATCCATGCGGAAGACGCCCAGCGCGTGTTCCGGCTCGAAGGCCCGACCGGCATCCGCATCAAGCTCAAGGACCTGAACGAGGCGCGCGAAGTGGCCGACCAGATGGCCGTCACGCTGCCGGGCCAGTTCCTCATCCGCGACTGGACGCGCCAGAACAAGACAT
>NZ_JBFTPJ010001264.1:0-1261 GCF_056398445.1 Variovorax sp. 01T439_2 | reverse complement strand
ACTTGACTTCGCTCTTGTCGAGCCATGGCAGGAAGAACAGGATGATGACCGAGCCGCCCATCACCAGCACGCCCCAGAACTTGGCGTCGAAGGCCTTGAGCAGGAAGATGACCACGGCCGCCACGACGACCAGCGCGATCTTCAGGGCCATGCTCGACTTGCCCTTGATGAAGTTCAGGACGGCGGCCGCGGCGATGATCAGCGCGAACACGTTGACCATGTCGTCGGTGGTTGCACGCAGCATCGAATAGAACGGCGTGAAGTACCAGACCGGCGCAATGTGGTTCGGCGTCTTGAGCGAATCGGCCGGAATGAAGTTGTTGTACTCGAGGAAGTACCCGCCCGCTTCCGGCGCGAAGAAGATCACGGCCGAGAAGATCGTGAGGAACACCACCACGCCGAAGATGTCGTGCACCGTGTAGTACGGATGCGACGGAATGCCGTCCAGCGGATGGCCATCGGGGCCGCGCTTGGCCTTGATCTCGATGCCGTCGGGGTTGTTGGAGCCCACTTCGTGCAGCGCGATCAGGTGGGCCACCACCAGGCCGAGCAGCACCAGCGGCACGGCGATCACATGGAAGCTGAAGAAGCGGTTCAGCGTGGCGTCGCTCACCACGTAGTCGCCGCGGATCAGCAGCGCGAGGTCAGGGCCGATGAACGGGATGGCCGCGAACAGGTTCACGATCACCTGGGCGCCCCAGTAGCTCATCTGGCCCCATGGCAGCAGGTAGCCCATGAAGGCCTCGGCCATCAGGCACAGGAAGATCGCGCAGCCGAAGACCCAGATCAGCTCGCGCGGCTTGCGGTAGCTGCCGTACATGAGGCCGCGGAACATGTGCAGGTACACCACGATGAAGAACGCCGAGGCGCCCGTCGAGTGGATGTAGCGGATGAGCCAGCCCCAGGGCACGTCGCGCATGATGTACTCGACCGATGCGAACGCCTGGTTCGCGTCGGGCTTGTAGTGCATCACGAGGAAGATGCCGGTCACGATCTGGATCACGAGGACCAGCATCGCGAGCGAGCCGAAGATGTACCAGAAGTTGAAGTTCTTCGGCGCGTAGTACTTGCCCCACTGGTCGTTCCAGAGCTTGCTCAGCGGGAAGCGGTTGTCGACCCAGTTGAGCAGCTTCTCGCCGGCGGGCGCGTTGGGGGAAATTTCGTGGAATTCAGCCATGTTGTTCTTCTGCCTCAGGCCTTCTTGGAGTCTTCACCGATCAGGAGCTTGGTGTCCGACAGGTACATGTGCGGCGGCACAGGC
>NZ_JBFTPJ010001263.1:0-1264 GCF_056398445.1 Variovorax sp. 01T439_2 | reverse complement strand
GGCGTGCGCGCCATCTGGAGCGGCACCACGCCCAAGGCCGAGCAGACGCTCTACTTCGCCAACCACACGAGCCACGGCGACTTCGTGCTGCTGTGGGCCACGCTGCCGCCCGACCTGCGCGCACTCACGCGGCCGGTGGCCGGGCAGGACTACTGGATGGCTTCCAGGCTGCGCCAGTTCATTGGCGCCGACGTGTTCAACGCGCTCATGATCCGGCGCGACGGCTCGGGCCAGGGCGAGAACCCGGTCGAGCAGATGAAGGAGGCGCTGGACGGCGGCGACTCGCTCATCATGTTCCCCGAGGGCACGCGCAACACCGGCGACGAGATCCTGCTGCCGCTCAAGAGCGGCCTCTATCACCTGGCGCGCGCCTGCCCCAATGTGCGGCTGGTGCCGGTGTGGATCGAGAACCTCAAGCGCGTGCTGCCCAAGGGCACGCTGGTGCCGATTCCGCTGGCGTGCACGGTGCGCTACGGCACGCCGATCCGGCTCGAAGAAGGCGAAGACAAGAATGCCTTCATCGCCCGCGCGCGCGCCGCCATGCTCGACCTGCGGCCCGAGTACGACCGCCTGCCCGAACAAGAAAAAGCAGCAGCAGCAGCAACAGCAACGCCATGAACATCTCCGCTTCCACCCAGACCACGCTGCAGTTGTTCGGCGGCGTGGCCGGCGTGCTGATCCTCGCCTCGTCCATCGGCGCGCTGCTCAAGTGGCGCGTGGCGGCGGGGCGGCCGAACTCGGTGATCGACAACCTCAATGCGCGCGTCAATGCCTGGTGGGTGATGGTCGCGGTGATCGGCCTGTCCTTCGCGTTCGGCAAGGGCGGCGTGATCGTGCTGTTCTACCTGATCTCGTTCTATGCGCTGCGCGAGTTCATCAGCCTGGCCTACACCCGGCGCGGCGACCATCATGCAATTGCGGCGGCTTTCTACATCGGGCTGCCGGTGCAGTATTTTTTGGTGTGGATCGACTGGTACGGGCTCTATTCGATCTTCATCCCGGTCTACGCCTTCCTCGTGCTGCCGATTCTCGCGGCCGTGGGCGGCGACACGCAGCGCTTTCTGGAGCGCACCTCCAAGATCCAGTGGGGCCTGATGGTCTGCGTGTTCTGCATCAGCCACGTGCCCGCGCTGCTCACGCTGCAGATCCCCGGTTTCGAAGGCCGTAACCTGCTGCTGATCGCGTTTCTCGTGATCGTTGTGCAGGGCAGCGACGTGCTGCAGTACGTGTGGGGCAAGCTCTTCGGCCGGCGCAAGGTGGCGCC
>NZ_JBFTPJ010001262.1:0-1265 GCF_056398445.1 Variovorax sp. 01T439_2 | reverse complement strand
AACTGAAGCTTCCGAACCCGTGGCCCAGGTGGCCGATGCAGCGCCCGCCGCCGCACCAGTCGCCGACGAACCCGCCGCCGCCGCTGCGCCAGCCACATCCGTCGAACGCGCCGAAGAGAATGCGCGCGCTTCCTCCTCCTACGACGATGAAGAAGAGGAAGAAGAGGAAGAAGAGCCCGACGAGGAAGAGGACGATCTCGACCGCGCACGCCGCGCCGCCGAGCGCGAGCAGCGCAACGCACCGCCGCCCGAGCCGATCCGCTTCGCGGACGTCATCTCGGGCCAGTTCGATGCCGACGAAGAGAGCCCCGAAGTCCCGCCCCTCAAGCGCGTGCTGCTGCCCGAGGCCGACTCGCCCAAGCTGCACAAGGTGCTGGCGCAGGCGGGCCTGGGCTCGCGGCTCGAAATGGAAGCGCTCATTCTGCAGGGCCGCATCTCGGTGAACAACGAGCCGGCCCACATCGGCCAGCGCATCCAGTATGGCGACCAGGTCAAGATCAACGGCAAGCCGATCCGCTACCGCATCGCGCCGCCGCCGCCGCGCGTGATTGCCTACCACAAGCCGGTGGGCGAGGTCGTGACGCACGACGATCCGCAGAACCGGCCCACGGTGTTCCGCAAGCTGCCGCGCCTGCAGCAGGGCAAGTGGCAATCGGTCGGCCGGCTCGACCTGAACACCGAGGGCCTGCTGCTGTTCAGCAGCTCCGGCGACCTGGCCAACCAGCTGATGCATCCGCGCTTCGGCCTGGAGCGCGAATACGCCGTGCGCGTGCTCGGCGCGCTCAATGCCGAGGAAAAGAAGAAGCTGCTCGAAGGCGTTCGCCTCGACGACGGCATGGCCCAGTTCGGCACCATCGAGGAGGGCGGCGGCGAGGGCTCCAACCACTGGTACCGCGTCACCATCTCCGAAGGCCGCAACCGCGAAGTGCGGCGCCTGTTCGAATCGGTGGGCCATGCGGTCAGCCGGCTGATCCGCATCCGCTACGGCGCCATGGTGCTGCCGCGCGGCTTGAAGCGCGGCGCCTGGATGGAGCTCGACGAGCGCGACATCAGCGCGCTGTTCCAGGCCTCGGGCGGCGGCGCGCCGCGTCCGCCGCAGCAGCAGCGCGGGCCGGGCCAGGAAGGTGCCGGCGGCGGTCGCAGCGGACGCAACAAGAAGCGGCGCGGCAATCGCAACGCCGGCGGCGGACAGCAGCAGCCGCGCGACATGCGCGATGACGGCCGCGAGGCGCCCATTCCCAATCCGCTCGGCGACGGCCGCCCGC
>NZ_JBFTPJ010001261.1:0-1267 GCF_056398445.1 Variovorax sp. 01T439_2 | reverse complement strand
GCCAAGTACTGGACCACCGACCTGCAGTGCAAGGTGATGGACGCCTGCGTGCAGCTGCACGGCGGCTACGGCTTCATGTGGGAATACCCGATCACGCGCGCGTATGCCGATGCGCGGGTGCAGCGCATCTATGGCGGCACGAACGAGATCATGAAGGAGGTGATCACGCGGGCGATGGGCCTCGGCGGGCGCTGACAGCACCCCTGGCGCCCGGCCTGAGGCTGCGGGAGAATGGCCGCATGCCCATCCTCAACGCCTTCTACGCCCAGTCGGGCGGCGTCACCTCGGTCATCAATGCGTCGGCCTGCGGCGTGATCGAGACCGCACGAAAACACCCGGACCGCATCGGCAATGTCTACGCCGGGCGCAACGGCATCATCGGCGCGCTGACCGAGGAACTCATCGACACCGGCGCCGAGCCGGCCGAGGCGATTGCGGCGCTGCGCAGCACGCCCTCGGGCGCCTTCGGCTCGTGCCGCTACAAGCTCAAGTCGCTCGAGAAGAACCGGCGCGAATACGAGCGGCTCATCGAGGTGTTCAAGGCGCACGGCATCGGCTATTTCTTCTACAACGGCGGTGGCGATTCGGCCGACACCTGCTTCAAGGTGAGCCAGCTGTCGCAGTCGCTCGGCTATCCGCTGCAGGCCATCCACGTGCCCAAGACCATCGACAACGACCTGCCGCTGACCGACTGCTGCCCGGGCTTCGGCTCGGTGGCCAAGTACGTGGCGGTGTCGACGCTGGAAGCCTCGTTCGACGTGCGCTCGATGGCCGCCACTTCCACCAAGGTGTTCGTGCTCGAGGTGATGGGGCGGCATGCGGGCTGGATCGCGGCGGCCGGCGGGCTCGTGGCCGACCATGGCATTCCGGTGGTGGTGCTGTTCCCCGAGATCGAGTTCGACAAGGCGCGCTTTCTCTCGCGCGTCGACGAACTGGTGAAGCAGCACGGCTACTGCTCGGTGGTGGTGTCCGAGGGCTGCCACTACCCTGACGGAACCTTCCTGGCCGAGCAGGGCACGCGCGACGCCTTCGGCCATGCGCAGCTGGGCGGCGCGGCGCCGGTGGTGGCGCAGATGGTCAAGGAGGCGCTGGGCCACAAGTTCCACTGGGCCGTGGCCGACTACCTGCAGCGCGCGGCGCGGCACATTGCCTCGGCCACCGACGTGCGCCAGGCCTACGAGCTGGGGCAGCGCGCGGTCGAGCTCGCGCTCGAAGGCCGCAACGCGGTGATGCCGACCATCGAGCGCACCTCCGATGCGCCCTACAC
>NZ_JBFTPJ010001260.1:0-1269 GCF_056398445.1 Variovorax sp. 01T439_2 | reverse complement strand
GTGTACTACTACTTCCGCGACAAGCAGGAGATCTTCGAAACGCTGTCGTGGCGCCCCGCGGTCGACTGCTTCACCGCGCTCGATTTCGCAGCCGGCGATCCGCGCCGCGCGAGCGAGAAGGTGCTCGAAGGCATCGAACGGCTGATCCGCGCGACCATTGCGCACCATCCCTGCGCCTTCTTTCCGTACCGCGAGCCGCAGGTGTACCGGCCCGAATACATCGCGGCGCAGAAGAAGCTCGCACATCACTTCTACGACCTGCTCTGTCCGCTGCTCGAAGAAGCGCGCCGCGACGGCGACCTGGACTTCGAGGAAACCAAGATCACGGCCCTCGCGGCCTGCAGCCTGCCGGGCTTTCTCTACAGCTGGTACCGGCCGAACGGCCGCCTCTCGCCCGACGAGGTGGCGACCGAGCTCACGAAGCTCGCGAGCCGCGTGATCGGCCTTCGCAGCCCGGACTGACTTCCCCCAAAAAACCGAGAGAGACAAACCATGAAGCCCAAGCACGCGCCACTGGCGCCGATCGCCCTTGCCTGCCTGCTGGCCGCTGCCGGCGGCGCCCAGGCGCAGCAACAGCAGCCCAGCTACAAGATCGCCTACATCGACCCGCTCTCAGGGCCGTTCGCGAACGTGGGCGAGCTGATGCTCACGCACACGCAGTACGCCATCGAGGAGATCAACGCCAAGGGCGGTGTGCTCGGCGGCACGAAGCTGCAGTTGCTGCAGTTCGACAGCAAGCTCTCGGCGCAGGAGAGCCAGAGCGCGCTGCAGGCGGCCATCGACCAGGGCGCCCAGGCCATCGTCACGGGTGGGTCGGGCTCCTCGGTGGTGTCGGCACTGGTGCAGTCGGTGGCGCGCTGGAACCAGCGCAATCCGGGCAAGGAGCTGATCGTGCTGAACCATTCGTCGATCGACCCCGAGATGACCGGCAAGAACTRCAGCTTCTGGCACTTCCAGACCGAGGCCAACACGGCGATGAAGATGAAGGCGCTGGCCAACTACATCAAGAAGACGCCGGACGTGAAGAAGGTCTACCTGCTGAACCAGGACTACGCCCACGGCAAGCAGTGGGCGAGCCACGGGCGCCAGCTGGTGGGCCTGGCGCGGCCCGACGTGCAGTTCGTCGGCGAAACGCTGCATCCGATCGGCCGCGTAAAGGACTTCTCGCCCTACATCGCCAACATCAAGCAGAGCGGCGCCGACTCGGTCATCACCGGCAACTGGGGCCAGGACATGACTCATCACCGGCAACTGGGGCCAGGACATGAC
>NZ_JBFTPJ010001259.1:0-1278 GCF_056398445.1 Variovorax sp. 01T439_2 | reverse complement strand
GGCCAGCACTGCGGTTGCCGCCGCCGCCCACGGCGGCGTGAACCACTGCCACAGCAGCAGCGTGAGCGCGCCCATGCCGAGCCACGGCAGCGCGGTCCCCGCCAGCGCCTCCCAGCCGTTGCCTTCGTCGAGCCCGGCTCGCCGATGAATCGCCCACATCGCGAAGGCGCTGACTGCCACCAGCAGCGGCCCGATCACCGATCCCTGCAGCAGCGGGTGCCCCGCCGCCGCGTCGAGCTGCGTGGCCTCGAGCAGCTTCCACACCGCGCCGGCAAACACCACGAACGAGAAGGCGCGCGCATACACGCGCTGCTGCCGCGCGCCCAGCCAGTACATGCCGGCCGCTTCCACGGCCCAGGCCGCACCGGTCCACCGGCCTTCGAGGCCCAGCGGAATGGCGAGCGTGCCGAAGATCACGCCCACGATGGCGTAGGCCTCCGCCAGCAGCGCGAGGCCCTTGGGCTGCGTGGCGAACACCAGGCGGCCCAGCACCAGGTAGAAGGCCGCGAGCGCCATGGCCGAGAACGCGGCGCCGTACGCCCACGGCTGCATCAGCAGCACCTGCATGCCGAAGGCGACCATGGGCGTGCCGAACACCAGCGAGCTGTCGACGCGGCCCGCACGGCGCAGCGTATCGAGCGCACGCGCGGCCAGCGGCTGCGCGGGCTGCACCGGCGCGTCGAACAAGGTGCGGCGCGCGAACAGCAGGCCGATGGCGACGAACAGCAGAAAGAACACCAGCAGGAAGGGCTGCACGATGCCGTACTGGTCGGCCGCGTAGTACCTGTGCGCCCAGCCCGCGGCCAGCGTGAAGGTGCCGACGAAGCCGATCAGGTTCAGCACGCGCCAGGCCTTGAACCACGCGATCAGCACGATGCCCACGTCGAGCACCAGCAGGTAGGTCAAAAGCCCCACCGGCCGGTTCTGCCCGGTGGACGCGAGCACCGGCGCCGCAAAGCCCTCGAGCACCGCGACGATGGCCAGCAGCGGCGCGTTCTGCAGCACCGCGAGCACCGCGCTCAGCACGGCCACGCCGAACAGGAAGGCGAAACCGGCGGTCGGCGGCAGCAGCTCGTGCAGCTTCATCGCCGCCAGCGTCGTCAGGTAGAACACGCCGATGCCGGCGCCCTGCAGGATCAGCGCGTAGCCGGTGCGCTTGCGGCGCAGCAGCCAGCCCAGCGCCAGCAGGCCCGCGCCCACCAGTGCCACCGCCGCATAGCGCAGCTCGACGGGCACCGTGACGCGCTCGGCCGTGTAGCGCAGCAGGAAGGCCAGCCC
>NZ_JBFTPJ010001258.1:0-1279 GCF_056398445.1 Variovorax sp. 01T439_2 | reverse complement strand
GGGTTGTTCCCCTCACTCGAAGCCTTCTCAAGCCGCCGTGGGCCGCTCTGGCGGCAGCTCCGCAATGGCTTTCATTTCGCGTTCGTGGCGCCACTCGATGACCGACTTGATCACCAGCGTGACCAGCGCCAGGATGGCAAGCAGCGAGGCCACGGCAAAGGCCGCGACCGACTGGTATTCGTTGTAGAGCACTTCCACATGCAGCGGCATGGTGTTGGTCTGGCCGCGGATGTGGCCCGACACCACCGACACCGCGCCGAACTCGCCCATGGCACGCGCGTTGCAGAGGATCACGCCGTACAGCAGGCCCCACTTGATGTTGGGCAGGGTCACGCGCCAGAAGGTCTGCCAGCCGGTCGCGCCGAGCACGATCGCGGCCTGCTCCTCGTCGGTGCCCTGCGCCTGCATCAGCGGCACGAGTTCGCGCGCAATGAATGGGAAGGTCACGAACACGGTCGCCAGCACGATGCCCGGCACCGCGAAGATGATCTTGATGTCGTGCTCGGCCAGCCACGGGCCGAGCCAGCCCTGCGCGCCGAACACCAGCACGTAGATCAGGCCCGCCACCACCGGCGACACCGCGAACGGCAGGTCCACCAGCGTGGTCAGGAAGGCCTTGCCGCGGAACTCGAACTTGGCAATGGCCCAGGCCGCCGCCACGCCGAACACCAGGTTCAGCGGCACCGCGATGGCGGCCGTGATCAGCGTGAGGCGGATCGCGCTCCAGGCGTCGGGCTCCTTCAGCGCTTCGATGTAGGCATCGAGGCCCTTGCGCAGGGCTTCCGTCGCCACGGCGGCCAGCGGCAGCACGAGGAACAGGAACATGAACGCGAGCGCAAGGCCGATGAGCAGCCAGCGCACCCAGGCCGATTCGGTGGTGCCGGCCTGCGCGCGGCGGATGACTTTGGAAGGCGCGCTCATCTCAGGCTCCCGCGCGCTTGCGCTGCCAGGCCTGCAGGCCGTTGATGACCAGCAGCAGGACGAATGAAAGGACCAGCATCACGAGCGCGACCGCGGTGGCGCCGGCAAAGTCGTACTGCTCCAGCTTGCCGATGATGATGAGCGGCGTGATCTCCGAGATCATCGGCATGTTGCCGGCGATGAARATCACCGAWCCGTACTCGCCGATGGCGCGTGCGAAGGCCATTGCAAAGCCCGTGAGCAGCGCCGGCGCGATCGACGGGAAGATCACCTTGGTGAAGGTCTGCAGCCGCGTCGCACCGAGCGACGTGGCGGCTTCCTCGAGCTCCTTCTCGGCGTCTTCGAGCACCGGCTGCAC
>NZ_JBFTPJ010001257.1:0-1280 GCF_056398445.1 Variovorax sp. 01T439_2 | reverse complement strand
GTTCGGAAAAGGCCGCGACGCCCTCGTGTGCATCGCGGGTCAGGAGCAGTTGCCGTTGCAGCGCCGATTCCTGGAGCAGGCCTTCCTCGACGGAGAGTCCATAGCTGGCAAGTACCGAACGACGCGCGGCAACGACCGCGAGCGGTCCATTCTTGGCGAGCTGCCGGGCGATGGCCAGCGCGGCTTCTTCGAGCGCCTCGCTGGACACCAGCTCGGTCACGAGGCCGTGGTTGAGCGCGAAGGCCGCGTCGAACGTGTCGCCCGTGAGGATCATCCGCATCGCAACACCCAGTCCCGTCACCTTGGCGAGCCGCTGCGTGCCTCCACCACCAGGAAGAATGCCTAGCCTGGCTTCGGGAAGGCCGAAGCTCGATGTGTGCGTCGCGATGCGGATGTCGCAGGCAAGCGCCAGCTCCAGCCCGCCAGCCACGCAGAATCCGTCGATGGCCGCGATCGTCGGCTTGGCGACGTCCTGAGCGCCAGTCAGTCCGCCGAAGCTGATGATCGACGTGGGTTCCTGGCTGGCCGCGCGGCCACGCCGGTAGGGCAGGTAGTCGCGAATGTCGGCGCCGGTGCAGAACGCACGGCCTCCCTGGCCGGACAGGATCGCGACCTTCAGTTGCGGGTCGTCGTTGAAGCGCTGCCAGGCGTCCGCAAGCGCACGGTCGTGCTCGACGTCCAGCGCGTTGTGCTGCTGGGGACGGTTGATGACGATGCGGGCAATGGCGTTGTCGATGATCTGGAAATCGATGGACATCTGGATGGTTCGTTGGGCGAAAAAAGAAGGGAAGAGTGAGGAGGCGTCAGCGCCCGATGCCCGGCAACTTCCTCGAGACGCAGCGCTCCAGCCACTCGAGCGCCCAGTTCACGCCGACGCCGATGAGGCCCACGGTGGACAACAGAGCGAAGACGGCGGGCGCGTCGAAGTCGCGCTGGGCGGAAAGCAACATGCGTCCGACGCCCGGGCGCGTGGCCAGCATCTCCACGAGAAGCGCGACGATGATGGCCAGCGGCACCGCCACGCGAAGCCCTGCGATCACGCTGGGCAGGATGCTGGGTACGTAGATGTTCATCACCTTGCTGCGGGTCGAGATCCGCAGCGTATGGCCGGTGTTGACGAGGGTCGGATGGATGGCCCGCGTGGCCTGCAGCACATTCAACAGGATGGGCCAGAGCGCGGCGAGCGAAACCACGGTGGCTCCGAGCACGGCGCCGCTGCCGATCAGCAGCATGGCCACAGGGACGATGGTGGGCGGCGGCACGGACCGCAGGAACTCGAG
>NZ_JBFTPJ010001256.1:0-1280 GCF_056398445.1 Variovorax sp. 01T439_2 | reverse complement strand
ATTCTTTGTGGACGGTGTACACAAACTTAGTTATTCCGTATGCGCGCAGGTCTCTGCGCATCCTTTCATCCTCAGTCCAAAGGAAACGCCATGAAAGTCCAGTCCTATCTGTCGTTCGAAGGCCGCTGCGACGAAGCGCTCGCGTTCTACAAGAAGGCGCTCGGCGCCGAAGTCGTGCAGCTCATGCGCTACAGCGAGGCGCCGCAGATGCCGCCCTCGTCCGATGCCGACGCCAGCTGCGGCGGCGGCGCGCCGGCGGCCGACAAGGTGATGCACGCGGTGGTGCGCATCGGCGAAACCGAGCTGATGGCCTCCGACGGCCGGTGCTCGGGCCAGCCGGAGTTCAAGGGCATCATGCTGGCCCTCACCGCCGCCACCGACGCCCAGGCGCGCCAGTGGTTCGATGCGCTGGCCGACGGCGGCCAGGTGATGCAGCCGCTGATCCCGACCTTCTTCAGCTCCAGCTTCGGCATGCTCACCGACCGTTTCGGCGTGGGCTGGCTGCTGGTGGTGCACGCCGGCCAGTAACCCGTCGCCGCGACGCCCGCTCCCGCTCCAGGAATACCTTCATGCTCAAGAAAATCGCCCTCGCCATCCTCGCGCTGATTGCGATCGTGCTCATCTACGCCGCCGTCCGCCCCGGCAGCTTTCGCGTCGAGCGCACGGCGCGCATCGCGGCGCCGGCCGAGAAGATCTTTCCGCTGATCAACGACTTCCACCGCTGGGGCGAGTGGTCGCCCTACGAGAAGCTGGACCCGGGCATGAAGCGCGCTTTCGGCGGGGCACCCGCCGGCCGGGGCGCGACCTACGCGTGGGAAGGCAACGACAAGGCGGGCGCGGGCCGCATGGAAATCGCCGAGTCCACGCCGGCTTCGAGGATCGCGATCCGGCTCGATTTCATCAAGCCCTTCGAAGCCCGCAACATGGCCGAGTTCACGCTGCAGCCGCAGGACGGCGCGACACAGGTGACCTGGGCCATGCACGGCCCGAGCCCCTACATCGCAAAGCTCATGGGCATCTTCTTCAACATGGACCAGATGATCGGCAAGGACTTCGAAACCGGCCTTGCCAACCTCAAGACGGCCTCCGAAAAATAACCCCCGAAAGGAAACACCATGTCTCCCATCCACGCCTACCTCACGTTCGACGGCAACGCGGCCGAGGCCATGCGCTTCTACGAGAAGACGCTCGGCGGCACCATGCAGATGATGATGACCGTCGGCGAAGCGCCCGGTACCGAGCAGATGCCGGCCGAGGCAAAGAATCGCATCATGCACGCG
>NZ_JBFTPJ010001255.1:0-1282 GCF_056398445.1 Variovorax sp. 01T439_2 | reverse complement strand
ACATGGTGGCGCTCGGCGAGACCGGCGCACCTGCGGCCGAGCGCCTGGCAGCCAACCAGGCGCGCTACGGCCGCATCGTCAAGGCGACCGGGATGAAGGTGGACTGATGCCGCTGCCCGCGCCGCGGCGCCCGCGGTCGGCCTTGGGCAGCACGGCCTTTTGCACCATGCGCTCGGCCTGCGACTGCAGGCGGTCCAGGAACGCGTCCAGGCGCGCTGCGTCTTCCTTGTCGAGCGCCTCCATCAGCTCGGCGTTTATCTGGGTGACCAGCGGAAAAAGCTCCTCGTACAGCGCCTGCCCGCTCTCGGTCAGGCCCAGCAGCACCTGCCGCCGGTCGCCCGCGCGGGCCACGCGCGAGACCAGCCGCTTTTCGACCAGCGAGCCGATCGTCTTGGAGGTGCGGGCGCGGTCGAGCTGGGCGTGCTCGGCCAGCTGCGAAGAGCCCAGTTCGCCGCGGCTCGCGAGCACCGCGATCAGCCGCCACTCGCGCCGCGTGATGCCGAAACGGCCCTCGCACAGCCGGATCACCATGCTGCCCGCAACCCCGATCAGCCGTGCGAGCCGGTACAGCAGCAGGTCGTCGGGCGAACGGCGTGGCACGGTCATTCGGGGTTAGTCCGGGGGATGGTTGATTAGATCAATCGAATGTAGCGTCTCTAAAGTCCTTCGGGATCCAACGCCAACCCTATAAGACCCCGGAGACACCGCCCCATGCCCAGCACGCCTCTTTCCTTGAGCTTCGACCGCCGCCGCGCACTTGCCGCGCTGGGCGGACTCGCCCTGGCACCCCTCGCGCTCGACGCGCAGGCCCAGGTTTTCAGGCCCGGCCAGCCGATCAAGGTGCTGATCGGCGTGCCCGCCGGCGGCACGCAGGACGTGCTGACGCGCGCCATCGCGCAGCAGGTGCGCGATGCGCTGGGCCCGCTCATCATCGACAACCGCGCGGGTGCGGCGGGCCGCATCGCGGCCGAAACCGTCAAGACGGCCGCGCCCGACGGCCACACGCTGCTGCTGGGAACGGCCAGCATGATGACCATGTTCCCGAGCGCGTACCGCAGCCTGTCGTACGACCCCATCAAGGATTTCGTGCCCATCATCAACGCGGCGCGCTTCGAGCTGGCGCTCACCGTCCACAAGGACGTGCCCGCCAACACGCTGTCCGAATTCATCGCCTGGGCCAAGGCGCAGGGCGACAAGCTGAGCTTCGGCTCCTACGGCGCGGGCACGCCTTCGCACTTCCTTGGCGAGATGCTCAACCGCGCGGCCGGGCTCAAGATGGTGC
>NZ_JBFTPJ010001254.1:0-1284 GCF_056398445.1 Variovorax sp. 01T439_2 | reverse complement strand
TCATCGAATCGCTCAAGGGCGCGCTGTTCCCGATGCGGCTCGGCCCGCCCGACCTGCGCCATGAGAGCGAGGACTTCTATGTCGGCCACACGCTGAACACCGCCTTGCAGGCGCTGCTGGTGCAGGCGCGGCTGGAGCTCAACTACAACGCCCGCCACGAGCCGCGCCCCTCGAACGAAGTCGACGGCCTCGCCGCCGAGGCCATCCGCCAGTTCGCGAACGCGCTGCCGGGCCTGCGCCGCCTGCTCGACACCGACGTGCTCGCGGCCTACCAGGGCGATCCGGCGGCGCGCAGCGTCGACGAGGTGCTGCTGTGCTATCCGGGCGTGCTCGCGATGATCCACCACCGGCTGGCGCACGAGCTCTACAAGCTTGAGTTGCCGCTGCTGGCGCGCATCGTGGCCGAGCTCGCGCATGCGCAGACCGGCATCGACATCCACCCCGGCGCGCAGATCGACGCGGGCTTCTTCATGGACCACGGCACGGGCGTGGTGATCGGCGAGACGGCGGTCATCGGCAAGCGCGTGCGGCTGTACCAGGCCGTCACGCTGGGCGCCAAGCGCTTTCCGACCGATGCCGAGGGCAACCTGCAGAAGGGCCTGCCGCGCCACCCGGTGGTGGAGGACGACGTCGTGATCTACGCCGGCGCCACCATYCTCGGGCGCGTGACGCTCGGCAAGGGCGCGGTCATYGGCGGCAATGTSTGGATCACSGASGAYGTGMSSSCGGGCGCGAGCGTSACGCAGGCCAGCCTGCAGAACGCGCCGAAGGCGAACGCGCCATAGGAACGGCACCAAGGGGCGACCGGCTTCGGCCGCGCTATGCTTGGCTGTTGTCAACTATGTAGCTTGCCTTCGCATGTCATTGCCTCAAGCCACTTCCTCCATTTCTTCCGCGCCCCCGGCGGCCGACGAGTCCTGCGACGTGCTCGTGATCGGCGGCGGCCCCGCGGGCTCCACGATCTCGGCGCTGCTCGCACAGCAGGGCCGCAAGGTGGTGCTGCTCGAGAAGGAGCACCATCCGCGCTTTCACATTGGCGAATCGCTGCTGCCCGCGAACGTGGAACTGTTCGACAGGCTCGGCGTGCGCGACCAGGTCGAGAAGATCGGCATGCCCAAGTTCGGCATCGAGTTCGTCTCGCCCGAGCATGAGCACCGCAGCTACGTGGACTTTGCCGAAGGCTGGGACAAGTCGCTCGATTCGGCCTGGCAGGTGCGCCGCTCGGAGCTCGACGAGCTGCTGTTCCGCAATGCCGCCGCGCGCGGCGCGCAGGCGCTCGAAGGC
>NZ_JBFTPJ010001253.1:0-1288 GCF_056398445.1 Variovorax sp. 01T439_2 | reverse complement strand
CGCCCATGACGGTGCGGGCGCCGAGCGGATGGCGCGTGAGATGGCGGCCCAGCAGGTCGTAGGTGCTGTAGGTGGCAAAGCTGCCGGCGGCCAGCGCGCCGGCCAGCCACAGCGTGGCCGCGGGCAGCGCGCGCATGGCGTCGAACACCTCCTGCCAGTCGATGGCACGCGCCTGGCTCACGAGCAGCCAGGCGATCAGGCCGAAGAAGGCCCAGACCGCGATGCGCCGCAGCCAGGGCCACCAGGGCCGGTGCGCGGGCTTCGCAGTGGAGATGCTCATGCCGCTTCCGTCGGCGTGGCCCCGTTGTCGCCGGCGCCCTCGCGCTTTTCGCGCTTCTCGGCAAGCTCGATGGCCTCGGCCGGGGTGAGGCGCGGCACCTGCCGCGGCAGCCAGCCGAGCCACGACGGATACCAGCGCAGGAAGTGGAAGATGAAGAAGCTGCGCACCAGCCGCCAGCCGCTCCATCCGCTCTCCAGGTCGGCCTCGCCGATCTGCTGGCAGCTCTCGCGCATGAGCTTGTCCATGCGTTCCCACAGCAGCTGGTTGAAGGCCCTGCCGCGCGCAAACACGTTGGCTTCCAGGTTGAGCGACAGGCTCAGCGGATCGAGATTGCTCGAGCCGACCGTGGTCCATTCGTCGTCCATCAGCGCGACCTTGGCGTGCAGCGGGCGGTCGCAGTATTCGTAGATGCGCACGCCCGCATGCAGCAGGTGGTGGTAGAGCATGGTGGCGGCCGTCTTGACGATCGGCATGTCGGGCTCGCCTTGCAGGATGAGCCGCACGTCCACGCCGCGCCGGGCAGCGCGGCGCAGCTCCTTGATGAGCCTGTAGCCGGGAAAGAAATACGCGTTGGCAATCACGATGCGCTTGCGCGCGGCGCGGATCGCGGCCAGGTACTCGCGTTCGATGTCGCTGGTGTGGCGGCGGTTGTCGCGCGTGATGAGCACCGCCTCCATATCGCCGACGGACTCGCGGTCGACGGGCGGCGCCTGCTTGAGCCGGCGGCGGAACCAGCGCGGCCCCTTGTCGCCGAGCGCGATGGCGCGCAGCACGAACTGGTGGATCTGCGCCACGACGGGCCCGCGCAGCTCCACCGCGTAGTCCTGCTTGGCCTTGGGCCCGTAGTCCAGCAGGTGGTCGGCCGAATAGTTGATGCCGCCCACGAACGCGAGTTCTCCATCGACCACCACGATCTTGCGGTGCATCCGCCGAAACACGTTGAGCCGCTTGCCGAGCACGGGTTGCCCCGGATCGAACACCCGCACCCGCACGCCCACGGCGCTCAGC
>NZ_JBFTPJ010001252.1:0-1288 GCF_056398445.1 Variovorax sp. 01T439_2 | reverse complement strand
GGCCAGCTCAACACCGTGGTCTACGAATTCCAGAACGTGCAGAACCGCCGCATGGCGGCGCAGGCCATCCCGAGCTATGCGCCGCAGCAGGCCGCGCCGTACTTCAACAAGCTCGAGTGCTTCTGCTTCAACCAGTACACGCTCGACCCGGGCGAGAAGAAGCAGTGGCCCGTCGCCTTCGTGATCGACCCGAAGATCTCCAGGGACGTGAAGACCATCACGCTGTCCTACACCTTCTTCGAAGTCGGCGGCAAGACGCCCGCGGCCCCGGTGGCCGCTGTTTCGAATGCTGCCCATGAGCCCCGTTCGTGACCGCACCGAACACGCCGCCCAAGGCCACGCTGTGGGACACGGTGAAGGCCGTGTGCTGGTCGTTCTTCGGGGTGCGCAAGAAAAGCGCCTACCAGGACGACTTGGCCAAGCTGAACCCGCTGCACATCATCGCGGTGGCCTTTGCAGCGGTCATCGTTTTCATCGTCGGCCTAGTGCTGCTGGTGCGCTACGTGGTTGCGCCCTGAGACCGGTCCGCATGGCCCACGACATCCAGAACCCATCGAATCGAGAGAAGAAAGAAAGCCAGGAGCTGATATGAGTTCAACCACCCACGGCGCCACGCCCTACTACTTCGTGCCGGGGCCATCGGCCTTTCCGGTCATGGCCGCAACCGGCCTGTTCTTCGTGATTCTCGGCGCGGCCCAATGGATCAACGGCCACCAGTGGGGCGCCTGGTCCCTGCTGGCGGGCATGGTCGCGTGGCTTGCCACGCTGTTCGTGTGGTTCCGCACCGCCATCGGCGAAAGCGAAAGCGGCCAGTACGGCCACAAGATCGACCTCTCGTTCCGCTGGAGCATGAGCTGGTTCATCTTCTCCGAAGTGATGTTCTTCGGTGCCTTCTTCACCGCGCTGTGGTGGACCCGCACCCATTCGCTGCCGGCGCTCGGCAGCCTGGACAACGCGCTGCTCTGGCCCGACTTCAAGGCCGTGTGGCCCAGCGTTGCAGCCGGCGCCACCGGTTCGCCGGCCGACATCGTCGAGCCCTTCCAGACCGTCGGCCCCTTCTGGCTGCCCACGATCAACACCGCGCTGCTGCTGAGCTCGGGCGTGACGCTCACCATTGCCCACCACGCGCTGCGTGCCGGCCATCGTGCCCAGACCATCCGCTTCATGTGGCTCACCGTGCTGCTGGGCGTGCTGTTCCTGGGCGTGCAGGGCTACGAGTACCACCACCTGTACACCGAGCTGAACCTCAAGCTCAGCTCCGGCGCCTACGGCTCGACCTTCTTCATGC
>NZ_JBFTPJ010001251.1:0-1291 GCF_056398445.1 Variovorax sp. 01T439_2 | reverse complement strand
GCTTCGCTCGGCTTGGCACGCCTGGCGTCCACGAGGAAGACGATTTCGTGCTCCAGGTCTGGACACGCGATGGCCGCTCGGTGGCCGAACGCGAGGGCATCCGGTGACCGGCGTCGTCGTTTCCCGCGCGAAACAGTGCGCGCATCGGTGCGGTGCTCAAGGCCATCCGCCGATGAATTTCGCCGATCATGATAACGACATTGACCCGAGATCAAGGCGCCGGCGCTCAAAGATGCGAACTCGAGGGAAGGCCGGAAAGAACAGCGCGTTCATCAAAGCACCTCTTCCAAGTGCGCGCGACGCTTCGCACTTGCCTTTTCGCCGACTTTGTACATGGGCCGCGATTGCGAGTGAGGTCGGAGAAAGACGCTCACGCCGGGGGAAGCGTCCTCAGGTCTCCGACAGAGCGCGGAGAATTCTCAGGCGTTCCTGTGTGGCTCTCAGGACGGATTCAGAAGACCAGGGGGGCGGTGCAGTGGCTTGGTCGTCCATCTCGGTGCAGAGGGTTTCGTCCAGTACCGGCATCACCCCCTTCAGCAGCCTTGTCTCGACTGCAAGCACGACAGCGAGATGCAGTGTGCTTGGCAGGACACGTCCATTCAGATAGTCAAGGACCAACGTTTCGGCAGCAAACAAGGAAAGTGACATGGCGCGGGCCTATCGGACATCACGCCACAGTAGCGGTGGCCGCCGTCGAAGTCTGTTCGATACCGCGCCTATGCGCCACAACCCAGGGTCTGGTCCAAACACCGTCCGCATCTACTGCCCAGCGTTGCCTCGGAGCCATCGGCGAAGACTAGGGGACCATTCGTTTATGCCGAAGCACACCTTGACCAAGGCGGGGGCCAAGTCGCAGCGAGCGCACATGTTCGGTATCGCACGGACAGGACGTATTTATATTCATGTTCTTTCCTCGCGACCAGAGCAGTCACGCAACGGTTTCATCTTGGTCTCGCGTCCGGTTTTGAAGCGCTGCCCATGCAGCCGCTCGACCTTCAATGAGCCGAACAGCGTCTCGCTGCAGGCGTTGTCTAGCCACCGACGACTCGACTATGCTTCGCCCGCCGCGCATGCGGCGCCCCTCGTTCCGCCGCGCTCATCGATGAATGCCGGACCGACCCACCCTTTCGCAGAGATAAAGAAAGAGTCCTCCCATGTTCCGCACCCTGCTCAAGTCCAAGATCCATCGCGTGGCCGTCACCGACTGTGAACTGCACTACGAGGGCTCCTGCGCCATCGACGAAGACCTGCTCGACGCCGCCAACCTGGCCGAGAACGAGCAGGTGCACAT
>NZ_JBFTPJ010001250.1:0-1291 GCF_056398445.1 Variovorax sp. 01T439_2 | reverse complement strand
CGTGGTGCTCGAGCGCTCGTTCGGCGCCCCCACCGTCACCAAGGACGGTGTGTCGGTCGCCAAGGAAATCGAACTCAAGGACAAGCTCCAGAACATGGGCGCCCAGCTCGTGAAGGAAGTGGCCTCCAAGACCAGCGACAACGCCGGTGACGGCACCACCACCGCCACGGTGCTGGCCCAGGCCATCGTTCGCGAAGGCTTCAAGTACGTGGCCGCCGGCATCAACCCGATGGACCTGAAGCGCGGCATCGACAAGGCCGTGACGGCCCTGGTCGAAGAGCTGAAGAAGGCTTCCAAGCCCACCACCACGTCGAAGGAAATCGCTCAAGTCGGCTCGATCTCGGCCAACAGCGACGAAACCATCGGCAAGCTCATCGCTGACGCGATGGACAAGGTCGGCAAGGAAGGCGTGATCACCGTGGAAGACGGCAAGTCGCTGGACAGCGAACTCGACGTCGTCGAAGGCATGCAGTTCGACCGCGGCTACCTGTCGCCCTACTTCATCAACAACCCCGAGAAGCAATCGGCGCTGCTCGACAACCCCTTCGTGCTGCTGTTCGACAAGAAGATCAGCAACATCCGCGACCTGCTCCCCACGCTGGAACAAGTCGCCAAGGCTGGCCGTCCGCTCCTGATCATTGCCGAAGAAGTCGAAGGCGAAGCCCTGGCTACGCTGGTGGTGAACACGATCCGCGGCATCCTGAAGGTCGTGGCCGTGAAGGCACCTGGCTTCGGCGACCGCCGCAAGGCCATGCTGGAAGACATCGCCATCCTGACGGGCGGCAAGGTCATCGCTGAAGAAGTGGGCCTGACGCTCGAAAAGGTGACGCTGGCCGACCTGGGCCAAGCCAAGCGCATCGAAGTGGGCAAGGAAAACACCATCATCATCGACGGTTCGGGCGCTGYGGCCGACATCGAAGCCCGCGTGAAGCAAGTGCGCGTGCAGATCGAGGAAGCCACGAGCGACTACGACCGTGAAAAGCTGCAAGAGCGCGTGGCCAAGCTGGCCGGCGGCGTTGCAGTGATCAAGGTCGGCGCTGCCACCGAAGTCGAGATGAAGGAAAAGAAGGCACGCGTCGAAGACGCCCTGCACGCCACCCGCGCTGCAGTGGAAGAAGGCGTTGTGGCCGGCGGCGGCGTTGCTCTGCTGCGTGCCAAGCAAGCCGTGGGCGACAAGGTCAAGGGCGACAACGCCGACCAGGACGCCGGCATCAAGCTGGTGCTCAAGGCCATCGAAGCGCCCCTGCGCGAAATCGTGAACAACGCCGGCGGCGAAGCCTCGGTGGTGGTG
>NZ_JBFTPJ010001249.1:0-1293 GCF_056398445.1 Variovorax sp. 01T439_2 | reverse complement strand
GCGCGGCGTCCGGCTGGAAGACACGCATCGAAAAATGCTCCATCTTTCGATAGAGCCGACGGCTGTAAACATGCTCAATGCGGTAGTGGCCCATAGCACCTGCAGGCGCAGTGGGCCATGCCCAGAAATGCTCGACTGCCCTTCGTAGCCGAGTGCACGCCTCGCCCTTCTTCAATACGAATCTCTTCCGCACGCGCCACCAGCTCCCAGCGGCGACGTTCGGACAGCGCCAGATTGCGGAACGCCTCCGGCGTCCCGCCTACCGGTTCGGTGCTCGGCGCCCATCTCCAGCATGCGCCGTCGGACCTGTGCACTGCGAAGGATGCTGGCCGATCACGATCCTAGCCGCCACCGGCGCTTGCGGCCATAACGAACAGGCTGCCTTTGACCAGCGTTCGGAACCGCGAGACCCATCACCGGCATCGTCAAGCGGATCTGGGTCTTGAACCGCACCGCGATTTCGACCTATGCTCGTGTCAATGCGCAGCCCATTTAATCGATGAGATGTCGACCCCTTCCTTGTACATATCCCACAGCGGACTCAGCAGGCGAAGCCTCGCCACAGTTTCCGTGACTTGCCGGACCACCGCATCGATCTCCGCCTCTGTAGTGAACCGCCCAAGCGTGAACCGAATGGAGCTGTGGGCGAGTTCGTCGCTACGACCCAGAGCGCGAAGCACGAAGGATGGCTCCAGAGAAGCGGAGGTGCAGGCGGAACCCGACGACACCGCAATGTCCTTCATTCCCATGATGAGCGACTCCCCCTCGACGTAGTTGAAGCTCATGTTGAGGTTGTGCGGCACCCGGTGCTCAAGACTGCCGTTGACATACACCTCCTCCATTTGGGTCAGGCCTGCGCTGAGCCGGTCCCGCAACCGCCTCACACGCGCGGACTCTGCCTCCATTTCGATCTTCGCTAGGCGAAACGCCTCCCCCATACCAACGATCTGGTGAGTCGGAAGGGTCCCGGAGCGCATCCCGCGCTCATGACCCCCACCATGGATCTGCGCCTCGATCCGAATCCGCGGCTTGCGACGCACATACAGCGCCCCGATGCCCTTAGGACCGTAGACCTTGTGCGCGGTCACAGTCAACAGATCGGCGTTGAATGTGCTGAGGTTGATCGGGATCTTGCCCGCCCCCTGCACCGCGTCGCAGTGGTAGACGATGCCGCGATCACGGCACAACTGCGCAATCTCCTCGACTGGGTTGATCACACCGATCTCGTTGTTGACCAACATGATGGACACCAGAATCGTGTCGTCGCGTAGGGCTTCTCGCACCGAATCTATG
>NZ_JBFTPJ010001248.1:0-1298 GCF_056398445.1 Variovorax sp. 01T439_2 | reverse complement strand
GCGGTGGGCGACCTGATCATCATCGCGGCCTTCGGCCTGGTGCCCGAAGACCAGGTGGCAGGCTCCAAGCCCAAGCTGGTGTTCGTGGACGGCGCCAACCGCATCAAGGAAGAGCGCGCGCACATTCCGGTGCAGGCGGYTTCAGGCGAGACTGCAATGGTCTGAGCGGGGCGGCAGACGCTGTCCTCCGCAATCGCAGGATGACCGGGCTCATTGAACTAAGACAAAGGGCAATCCGGCAAGAACCCTGAGGACATTGCTTGCACCGCCGCGGCGCGCTGAATAGACTTGGCGTTATGTCGAACCCCCTCGTCTTCACCCACTCTGCAGCGCTGCTTGCTGCCGCAGAGTGCGCGCGTGCACGCATGGCGTTGAAGTCGGGTCGCAGGCAACCGCCCGCACATTTCTAGGCCCGGCGGTCGCTCTCTTTCTTCCTTTCTTTTCAGCGCAACCATCCACCGCCGGGCACAAGTTCCGCGCGTCCGCGGCCATCGTCGTTCGTCGACGGGTCCGCATGAATGGAGTGCGTCAATGCATGCAACGATCCACGGCGAGCGCACGCTCACCGAACTTGATTTCGCCCGCCTGAACAAGCTGCCCAGGCTCAACCTGCCRCCCAGCCTGGCGGATCTTCTGGACTGCGCCGAGGTGACCAGCTCGAGGGCCGTGCCCGACAACATCGTGACGATGTGCTCGCGCGTCGAGATCGTCGACGCGCACACGCGCCGGCGGCAGACGCTGACGATCTGCTACCCCGAAGAGGCCAGGCCCGCGGCCGGCCTCATCTCGGTGCTGTCACCGGTGGGAACCGGCCTGCTCGGCCTGAAGGTCGGAGACACGGCCAAGTGGCAAGCCCCGAACGGAGAGGCATGTGCCGCCGAAGTCGCGGCGATCCTCTTTCAGCCCGAGGCGACCGGCGACTACACCACGTAGGTGGTTCAGGAGGCTGGGCGCGACAGCGTCGCCAGCTTCTTCTTCGCGCTTTGCAGGAGCCCGATCCGCTCGGCGGGCGGCTGCGCCTTCGTGTCTCCGAGCGCGACGATCTCGAGCGCGCAGGCCGCTGCCAGCTTGGATGCGAGCGGGTCGCGCACCGCCAGGCTGTTGAACCTGGCGTTCGAAATGACATGCACCTTCAGGTGGCGGTGGATGGTCTTCGACAGCTTCTGGCAGGCGGCCGCCATGGCGGCTTCATCGGGTATCGACTGGCCGTGCACGACCAGGAGCTCTAGGGTGCCGTCCTTGTCCTCTCCCAGCAGGAAGGCACGCAGGACCGAGTCCTTGAACTTGCTGCGCAGCAT
>NZ_JBFTPJ010001247.1:0-1299 GCF_056398445.1 Variovorax sp. 01T439_2 | reverse complement strand
CCACGGGGCTGGGCAAGGCCATCGCGCTGGAAGCGGGGCTGCCGATCGTCGCCGTTCCCACCACCTACGCAGGCAGCGAGATGACGCCGATCTACGGCCTCACCGAGAACGGCCTGAAGAAGACCGGCAAGGACCCGCGCGTGCTGCCGCGCACCGTGATCTACGACCCCGAGCTGTCGCGCACGCTGCCCGTGGGCCTGAGCGTGACCAGCGGCATCAACGCCATCGCGCATGCGGCCGAAGGCCTCTATGCGCAGGACAGCAATCCGGTGATGGACCTGATGGCGGAGGAGGGCATCGCCGCGCTCGCACGCGCGCTGCCGGCCATCCGTGCGCAGCCCGGCGACCTGGCGGCGCGCTCCGATGCGCTCTACGGCGCGTGGCTGTGCGGCAGCGTGCTCGGCGCGGTGGGCATGGCCTTGCACCACAAGCTGTGCCACACGCTGGGCGGCAGCTTCAACCTGCCGCATGCCGAAGTGCACACGGTGGTGCTGCCGCACGCGCTCGCATTCAATGCGCCGGCCGCGCCGCGCGCCATGGTACGCATCGCGCGCGCGCTGGGTGGGGTGTCGGCGCCGGCGGCGGTCTACGCATTGGCGCGGGGCAACGGCGCGCCCGTGGCGCTCAAGGACATCGGCATGCGCGCCGCCGACCTCGACCGCGCGGCCGACATCGCCGTCGCCAATCCGTACTGGAATCCGCGGCCCTTCGGCCCGGCCGAGCGCGGCGAGATCCGCGCACTGCTGCAGCGCGCCTTCGACGGCGAGCCGCCGGCATAGGCGCAGCACGCGAACAGAGAAACCCACACGAACAACGAAGGAGACAGCCATGACATTCAACCGCAGACAGTTCACGCAGGCCGCCGCCGCGCTTGCCGCCACGGGCGCCGCGCCGCGGGTGTTCGCCGCCGACACGCTCAAGATCGGCTACGTGTCGCCCCAGACCGGGCCGCTCGCGCCCTTCGGCGAGGCCGACAAGTGGGTGATCGAGCAGATGAAGGCCGCCTTCAAGGACGGCCTCAGCGTGGGTGGCAAGAAGTACGCCGTGCAGATCGTGCTGAAGGACAGCCAGTCGAACCCCAACCGCGCGGGCGAGGTCGCGAACGACCTGATCCTCAAGGACAAGGTCGCGCTCGTGCTCACGGCAGGCACGCCCGAGACCGCCAACCCGGTGAGCGACGCCTGCGAACTCAACGAGGTGCCGTGCATCTCCAGCGTGGTGCCGTGGCAGCCCTGGTTCTTCGGCCGCAAGGGCGACCCTGCCAAGGGCTTCAACTGGACCTACCACCTGTTTTGGGGG
>NZ_JBFTPJ010001246.1:0-1299 GCF_056398445.1 Variovorax sp. 01T439_2 | reverse complement strand
ATGTTGGTCTTCTCGTCCTCGGTGTAGCCCGAGAGGCGGATGACTTCCATCCGGTCGAGCAGCGCCGGCGGGATGTTCATCGAGTTCGAGGTGGCGACGAACATCACGTCGGACAGGTCGAAGTCGACCTCGACGTAGTGGTCGCCGAAGGTGTGGTTCTGCTCCGGGTCGAGCACCTCGAGCAGCGCGCTCGACGGGTCGCCGCGGAAGTCGGTGCCCAGCTTGTCGATCTCGTCGAGCAGGAACAGCGGATTGCGCGTGCCGATCTTGCTCAGCCCCTGCAGCACCTTGCCCGGCAGCGCGCCGATGTAGGTGCGGCGGTGGCCGCGGATCTCGGCCTCGTCGCGCATGCCGCCCAGCGCCATGCGGGTGTACTTGCGGCCGGTCGCCTTGGCGATCGACTGCCCGAGCGAGGTCTTGCCCACGCCGGGCGGGCCCACGAGGCACAGGATCGGCGCCTTGACCTTGTCGACGCGCTGCTGCACCGCGAGATATTCGAGGATGCGGTCCTTGACCTTCTCCAGGCCGTAGTGGTCGGCATTGAGCACCGCCTCGGCATTGGCCAGGTCGTGCTTGATCTTGGTCTTCTTGCTCCAGGGCAGGCCGACCAGCACGTCGATGTAGTTGCGCACCACGGTGGCCTCGGCCGACATGGGCGACATCAGCTTGAGCTTCTTGAGCTCGCCCTCGGCCTTCTTGAGCGCTTCCTTGGGCATCTTGGCGAGCTTGATCTTCTTCTCGATCTCCTCGATGTCCGCGCCCTCTTCGCCTTCGCCGAGCTCCTTCTGGATCGCCTTGACCTGCTCGTTGAGATAGAAGTCGCGCTGGTTCTTTTCCATCTGGCGCTTCACGCGGCCGCGGATCTTCTTGTCGACGTTGAGGATGTCGACCTCGCGTTCGAGCTGGCCGAACAGGTTCTCCAGGCGCGACTTGACGTCGTCCAGGTCGAGCACGGCCTGCTTGTTGTCGAGCTTGAGCGGCAGGTGCGCGGCGATGGTGTCGGCCAGGCGGCCCGGATCGTCGATGCTGGAGATCGACGTGAGGATCTCGGGCGGGATCTTCTTGTTGAGCTTGACGTACTGGTCGAACTGCTGCATCACGGCACGGCGCAGCGCCTCGACCTCGGTGCCCTTCTCGCTGCTCGCGGCCGCCTCGACGGGCGTCACGTTGGCCGAGAAGTGGGTCTCGCCGTCGTCGATGCGGTTCACGCGGGCGCGCTGCTGGCCTTCGACCAGCACCTTCACGGTGCCGTCAGGCAGCTTGAGCATCTGCAGGATGGTCGAGACGCAGCCCACCTCG
>NZ_JBFTPJ010001245.1:0-1304 GCF_056398445.1 Variovorax sp. 01T439_2 | reverse complement strand
GCCCCGTGCAGCGCATGCAGGGGCCGTATGAACGGAAAAAGGTGTCTGCAAGTGGGCGCCGAACCCGCATCCTGAACCAGGGTTCAGGTGGGCGAGGGCAGCAAGACTTCGGGTTCATCTGACGCGAGATGATCACACCCGTCAAGCGATGTACCAAGCCCGGCTCCGGAGAGCATTGGAACAAGGAAATATTAAGCCCGACGCGCACCGCAGACAGTTCGGATTTTACGCCCCGGACGGGCCGGGTGCTTCCGCTCAGAGTAAATGGTCATCGCCCGCAAGGGCTTGATCGAGTTTCTGAATGAGCTGGGCGGCCTTGGCATCGGCGTCGCCGCCCTCTGCCGAGGAGGCCGCGGCCACGGGAGCCGGCGCGGCCGCGGCGGCCGCCTGCTGGGCCGCCAGGTCGAAAGCCAGGTTGAGCGAAGCGAGCACCGCGATGCGGTCGCGCGCCTTCACCTTGCCCGCATCGCGGATCTTGCACATGGCCGCGTCCACGCGCTCGACGGCGTCGCGCAGCTGCGCCTCGCCGCCTTCGGGGCAGCCGAGCAGATAGCTCTGGCCCATGATCTGAACTTCAATCTGCTTCATGCGGGGGAATCTTGGGAAGGTGGTTCGGCCGGCAGCCGCTCGAGCAGCGCATCGAGGCGCGTGCGGGCCGCGGCCAGCCGCGACTTCAGCGCGTCGCGCTCGCGCGTGAGCGCTTCGACCTGCTCCTGCAGCAGCGCATTGGTGCGCTGCACCTCTTCATGACGCACGAGCAGGCGTTCCACACGCTCGGCGATCTGGTCGATGGGGCTGGAGGCGGGCATGGTTGGCGATTGTAGTTTCCCCGGCGGACGGCAGGCGGCGCAACTTTTGGCTTACTGCGCTGGCCCAGGCCCTAAAATCCTGCGCGTTGGTGCCTGCGGCGTGGTTCACACGCCGCGGTTCAACGGGAAGCAGGAGTGAACGCCCCCTGAAACGGAACAGGGCCGAAGCCGCCTGCGCTGCCCCCGCAACGGTCAAGCAGTCGACGCCGCAAGCGTCAACCTCATCCATCAAGCCACTGGGTGCCCTGAAACAGGCGCCTGGGAAGGCGGTGGGGTCGCACTGCCAGCCCGGATACCGGCCAACAAGGCGGCTGCCGCATGCGCGATCGATTGTCGATTCGGCGCGCAAGGCAGCCATTGCGCCCAAGCGCCGGCGGGGAAGCCGGCGACGGGCATAGACGTTCGTTCGCTCCATTCATGACTTCCTGTGGTTTCCTTTCCCTCGGCCGTGCGCCTGCGCGCCGCCGCCTTGCCTGCCTGCCGCTCGCGCTGGCC
>NZ_JBFTPJ010001244.1:0-1310 GCF_056398445.1 Variovorax sp. 01T439_2 | reverse complement strand
ACGCCGCCCAGGTCGCGCTGGGCCACGATCTGCGGATAGAGCTCGGTCGTGATGAACCTGGTCCAGTTGTTGGCGGGCGCGCCGGCCAGGATGCCGTCGAAGTCGGCGGGGTTGGCCTGCGCCTCCTTGAACCCCTGTCGCCCTCCTGTCGAGAAGCCGTTCCAGTAGGCGTACTTCGCGTCTTCGCCGTAGTAGGCCTTGGCCAGCGCCTTGGTCTTGACGGCCATCTCGTGGATGCCGCGCTCCGAGAAGTCCTTCCACAAAATCGTGTTGATGGTGCCGTCGGGGTTCATCGCGAACGAGCCGTTGCTGATGGCATGGCCGGTGTCGGTGGTGGCGGAAACGGCGCCCTCCACGCCCGCGGTGTCGCTGGCCGAACCGGCGCTGCCGGAGACCGGCGTGATGCCGGTGAGGGTTCCATGGGTGCCGCCGGCCCAGCCGCCGCCGCCCTTCACATGGATGCGCTTGTTCCAGTTGGCCGCCGTGGGCAGCCAGATCTCGATGCCGATGCCTGGCGAGGTGGAGGGCGCGCCGGCCACGCCCGGGTTGCCGGGGCCGACATTGAGCTTGACGAAGCACAGGTCGTTCTGYGCCACCGGCGTGCTCGGCGATGCGGCGCCCGTCAGCAGCAGCGCCTCCCCTTTCTTGAAGGCCTTGACCAGCAGCACCGTGGTCGACGCATCGGGCGCGAAGCGGGTCTTCATGCTGTCGTCGCAGGCCAGCTTCTGCGCTGGCGGTGCGCCGGTGTCCGGCGGAACGCCCACGATGGGAAAGCCTCGGGGGCCACCGCTGCCTCCGCAGGCAGTGACGAATGCTGCAATGCAACAGCAAGCGGCGGCTTTGGAAGCGCCTGATCTTTTGACGGCCATCGTGGTCTCCAGACTGGAAATAAACTGCAGATGAAGATTCATCCGCCCGAGCCCCGGCGCGCCAGGGCTGCACGATGTTGCATCTTCAAAGCGATTTCCACGCTGGGGGAAACCACACGAAGTGAAAAGCGGAGATTCACGCTCGGCCGGGGCCGCCAAATGTCGAGCGATGGGGCGCACTTCAGTGCATGTGGATGCAGACAGTGGCCCTGCGGGGCCGGCTCAGGACGGCCCGGCGCCTTCCAGCAGTTGATCGGCGAGGCCTTCGATGTCGCCGCGCAGGGCCAATCGCTCGAGCCAGGCTGGCGGAATGGAAGACGCGCCGTAGTGCGCACCGGCCAGTTGCCCGCAGATCGCGGCCGTGGTGTCGGCATCGTCTCCCAGGTTGGCCGCGGCCAGCACGGCATCCTCGAACGACCCGGTGCCGAAGAAGCACCAAAG
>NZ_JBFTPJ010001243.1:0-1311 GCF_056398445.1 Variovorax sp. 01T439_2 | reverse complement strand
GGCCAATTCCATCACCCGCGGCAGCCAACGTGCCTGCACGGTCGGAAAGACCGCCAGCGTGCGCAGCGTGGCGTTCAGGTCGAGCTGGGTCTGGCGGCCTTCGCGCTTTGGCGGCGCGACAAGGCCCAGGCCTTCGTCGATGTACTCCGGGTGCTCCGCGAAGAAGGGCCACACGCGGTCGGCCGGCAGCACGTCCACCGCCGAGGCCTGGTTCCAGTATGGAAAGAGCGCGGTGTGCGCCACATCGTCGATCGGCATGCCGGAGCGCTTGAGCAGCTCGGCCAGCGCGCGCAGGTCGACCGAGCCCACGGGCTGGCGGCCGAGCCACTTGTGAAAGCCGTCGTCGAACCAGAAGCTGGTCCAGTGGCGCGACACGGCCAGCCAGCGGATCAGGTGCGGCATGCCGAACCCCGGCATCGACTGCAGGCGATTGCCGAAACCCACGACCTGCTGCAGCTGGCCGTTCTTCGCGCGGTTCTGGTCGTTCTTGCTGCCCTGCCCGTTGAGCACGCGCACGGCCACGCGCATGTCCTCGTCGGTGAGCTTCTTGTGGGCGGCGTAGTTGTCCTGGCGCCACTTGTACCTGTAGGTCTGCTTGGAGGCCTTGTTCTCCTCGATCTCGGCCTCGGCCGCGACGCGGTTCTTCTCGAGCAGCTCGATGCGGTTGGCAATGAGCAACTGCACCGCCTCTTCACCCAGCGGAATGTCCTCGAAGGGTTGCCAGGCCGGCGGCTCGGGCAATTCGAGCTCGCCCGCGTCGCCCGCGGCGTCGAGCCGCGACATGGCCGAGCGGATGGCCTGCTGCACGGCCTTGCTGGTCTCGGTGCCGGCCGCCACGTCGAGCAGCGCGCGCGCGGCGTCACCCGGCAGGCGCGCAAGCAGTTCGGCGGCCTGCGTGCGCTGGGTGGTGTCGCCGTCTTTGAGCAGTTGCCCCAGGAGTTCGAGCCGCTGCGCCTCGGCAATGCCCTCGAGGTGCGGCGTCGCCTCGGCGCGCACTGTCTTGCTGCCGTCGATGGCCAGGCGCAGGAACAGCGGCGCAAAGTCGTTCAAAAGCGCCTTGTCCTTGCCGATGCGCCTGGCCAGCAGAACGCGGCCCGCGGCCGACAGCTTTGCGGGCAACGCCTCGGTGGCGTCGCGCTGGCTGCGCATGTAGTCGGCAACGGCAGGGGCCTCGACCAGCCCGTCGAGCCGGTCGTGGTACCAGCTGTCCAGTCCCTTGCGCTCGAAGACCTCTTGCAGGGCGATATGCGGATCGAGTCCTTCGTGCGCGAGCAAGGCTGCAATGAGATGCACGTTCCACGCGGGCCGGCC
>NZ_JBFTPJ010001242.1:0-1314 GCF_056398445.1 Variovorax sp. 01T439_2 | reverse complement strand
TGCCGGGTCTTGCGGGCTCGCCACGCTGAAGCTCACGCCGCCGACGCCTCGAGATGCGGGCTGCTGAAGTCCAGCGCGCGCAGCCCGGCCTGCACTTCGGGCACGCTCATGAACAGTTTCCACAGAAGGCCCGTGCGATGGTTTTCCATCATCACGACGATCGGGCCCTGGTCGATGGCAAGGTAGGTGTCTGCGAACCAGCCGCGCCGCTCGCAGAACGCATCGACGAAGCCGTAGTCCCGCCACACCCGCTCGCCATGCACGGTGAGGAAATGCCGCAGCACCCGCATCACCTCGGCGGGCGCATAGGGCAGGCTGGCCAGCGCGGCCGTCGGCGAGATGGTGCCGTTGTCGTTGTTGGGATCGTGCGCAAGGTAACCGTCGGGGTCGTCGCTCGCGGTCAGGCCCCAGCACGATTCGCCATAGCCCGGGAAGCCCCGCGGGTTGGCGATGCAGTGGGCGCGGTTGATCCGCACGTGGCGCGTGTTGAGATCCCAGTAGTCTGCGTAGCGGTCCCTCAGGCCGCGCGGATCGAGGCCGCAGAACGAGTAGTGCGCAAAGAACAGCGGACCGGCGTTCGGCGGACCCAGCGGCAGCTCGATGCCGTGGTACGAATGGCCGTTGAGGAAGTCGGGACCGGAGGCAAAGCCGCGGTGGTAGACCTTCGGATCGATCGCATGGCGCGGCGCGGCCGCCGCCAGGAAGTAGGTGATGAGGCACTCGTTCCAGCCGTGCACCTCATGGTTCATGGCCCAGCCGTGGTTCGGGCTCCAGTGCCAATACAGCACGTCGCGCCCGCCCTGGGTGAACCAGTTCCACTCGACCTCGTGCCACAGCGTGTCGATGTCGGCGCGCAGTCGGCGCGCCATGGCCGTGTCCTCGCTGAAATACTGGCGCGCGCAGAGCAGGCCCATGCAGAGGAACGAGGTCTCGACCAGGTCGCCCGCGTCGTCCTTGGGGCTCATCGGGATCGTTGCGCCGCTCGCCCCGTCCATGAAGTGCGGAAAGGCGCCGTGGTAGCGCCTGGYGCGCAAGAGGGCGTCCCGCATGCGCCCCAGGCGCTCCAGCGCCGCGTCCCGCGTGATCCAGCCGCGCTCCACCGCGACGATCAGGGCCATGATGCCGAAGCCCGTGCCGCCGATCGCGACCCTCTCGTCGGCCAGGTCTTCGCCGGTGGCGCCGACGAGCGTGCGGCGGTCGAGCGCCAGGCCGCTGGCGGCATCCGCGCCGTCCCAGAAATAGCGGAAGGTCTGCCGCTGCACGGCGTCGAGCAAGGCTTCATCGGGCAGGGCTGCCAAGGCCTTCGGGTTCCTG
>NZ_JBFTPJ010001241.1:0-1323 GCF_056398445.1 Variovorax sp. 01T439_2 | reverse complement strand
CAGCCACTTCAGCCAGCTGATCCTGGCGCCGCTGTTCCCCTGGCTGAAAGACGCGTTCAACGTGAGCTACACCGAGCTGGGCGCGGTGCTGACGGTGTTCTTCGTGGTCTCGTGCATCGTGCAGGCGGCCTCGGGCTTCATCGTCGACAAGCTGGGTCCGCGGCCGGTGCTGTTCGTGGGGCTGGGCGCGCTGGCCCTGGCGGCCTTCGGCTATGCGCTGGCCCAGAGCTACTGGATGCTGCTGCTGTGCGCCGTCGTGGGCGGCATCGGCAACGGCGTGTTCCACCCGGTCGACTACACGCTCTTCAACCGCAAGGTGGCGCCGACCCGCCTGGGCCACGCCTACAGCGTGCATGGCATCACCGGCAGCCTGGGCTGGGCGCTGGCGCCGGCCTTCGTGGTGCCGATCGCCATCGCCTTCTCATGGCGCGTGGCGCTGGCTTCGGCCGGTGTGCTGGCCATCGTGGTGCTGCTGGTGCTCTGGGCCTACCGCGGCGTGCTGGCGCTCGACGTGAAGGCGGTGCACAAGGCGACCGGCCACGGCGAGCCGGCACCCATCGGCGGCGAGTTTGACTTCCTGCGCATTCCGGCCGTGTGGATGTGCTTCGGTTTCTTTTTCTTCTACGCCGTCGTGATCAGCGTGGTGCAGACCTTCGCGCCGGCGGCGGCGGGCCACCTGCACGCGGTGCCGGTGGCGCTGGTGGCGGTGTGCCTCACGGTCTACATGGTGGCAAGCGCGGCCGGCATGGTGGCGGGCGGCTTCCTGGCCTCGGACCCGTCGCGCTGCGAACGCATCGTGGGCATCGGCTTCGGGGTGGCGGCCGCGCTGGCGCTGGTGCTGGCCTTTGCGCAGTTTCCGCCGGTGATGGTGCCGGTGCTGTTCGGCGCCATGGGCTTCGTGTCGGGCGTTGCCGGCCCTTCGCGCGACCTGCTGGTCAAGCGCTCGACGCCGCCCAATGCCACCGGCCGCGTCTACGGCGTGGTGTATGCGGGCCTGGACATCGGCCAGGCGCTCGCGCCGCTGGTGTTCGGCCGCTTGATGGACCATGGCCAGTACGCGAGCGTGATCGCCGGCCTGGCGCTGGTGCAGGCCGTGCTGATTGCCAGCGCCTTCAACGTGACGCGGGTGCGCCGCACGGCGCTGGTGCCGGCCTCGGCCTGATCTCCCGCGGATTTCGCCTCAAGCCGTGGGCAGGATCTCGCGCACGCGCTCCCAGGGCCGGCACATCAGCGTGCCGCGCGGCGAGACGACGATCGGGCGCTGCAGCAGGATCGGGTTCGCGGCGATGAAGTCGAACAGCTGGTCATCGCTCCACTTCGGAT
>NZ_JBFTPJ010001240.1:0-1324 GCF_056398445.1 Variovorax sp. 01T439_2 | reverse complement strand
GCCTTCGCGCATCTGTACGGCACCTGGGCATTGATGCCCGAGAGCGACCGCGCGCTGCTGCGCGGCTTCGTGCTCAACAAGTTCCGCGGCGATGCCTCGCTGTTGGCGCCGGCGCCGCAGCAGCTGCAGTCGCTGACCGGCATCGCGACTGTTGCGACGCTGCCGATGTGGCGGGAACATGGCCTGCCCGAGGAAGACGGCGTGTTCGATGATCGAGGCCATGCGAGCGGTGCCGTGACCCGCACCGTTGCGGTCGTGGCCTACCCGCGCATCAGCAATCTCGACGAATTCCAGCCGCTCAAGAACGTGCCGGGCGTCCGCCTGGCCTGGGCGCGCACGCCGGCGGAGCTGGCCGGCGCCGACTGGATCGTGCTGCCCGGCTCCAAGCACACCAGCGGCGATCTCGCGTGGCTGCGCGCGCAGGGGCTGGACCGTGCCATTGCCGCGCACGCGGCCGGCGGCGGTGCCGTGCTGGGCGTCTGCGGCGGCCTGCAGATGCTGGGCGAGGCGCTGGTCGATCCGCACGGCATCGACGGCAATGCGCCCGGCCTGGGCCTGCTGCCGCTGGTGACGGTGTTCGAGCGCGAAAAGACCGTGCGCCACCGGACGGCCGTCTTCGGCCAGCTGGGCGGCGCATGGGCGTCGCTCTCGAACGTGCCGGTGGCGGGCTACGAAATCCATCACGGCCAAACCGCCATCCACCCCCAGATGGCGCAGGACGGCCATGCCGTGATGCCCGGGGGCCTGGCCTGGCAGAACGCGCGCGGCAACGTGCTGGGCCTCTACCTGCACGGCCTGTTCGAGGACGCGGCCGCGCTCCACGCACTCTTCGGTGCCGCGGCACCCACGCTCGACGCCACCTTCGACGGCCTGGCCGATTTCATCGACAACCACTTCGAGGCCGGCGTACTGCAGGGCCTGATCGCATGACCGACAGCAACCAGACCATTCCTTCCATTTCCGACATCCATGACGGCGCCCTTGCGGCACGCCTGCAAAGCGCGCTCGACAACAAGACCAAGCCGCTCGGCGCGCTCGGCCGGCTCGAGAGCCTGGCCTTGCGGATCGGCCTCGTCCTGGGCAGTGAAACGCCGGTACTCGAAGCACCGCAGATGCTGGTGTGCGCGGCCGACCATGGCCTGGCGGCGCGCGGCGTCTCGGCCTTTCCGAGCGACGTGACCTGGCAAATGGTCGAGAACTTCCTGGCCGGCGGCGCGGCCGTCAGCGTGCTGGCGCGCCAGCACGGCCTCGCGCTCACCGTGGTCGACTGCGGCGTGCGGCGCGACTTCCAGGCCCGCCCGGGGCTGGTCTCGCGCCGGATCGC
>NZ_JBFTPJ010001239.1:0-1325 GCF_056398445.1 Variovorax sp. 01T439_2 | reverse complement strand
GCCATGATCTCCGCTTCCTTGGCCGCGACCAGGCGGTCGATTTCCGCGATGTGGCGGTCCGTGACCTTCTGGATCTCGGCTTCGGCGCGCTTCTGGTCGTCCTCGGAGGCGAGCTTTTCCTTCACCAGCTTCTTGACCGCTTCGTTCGCATCGCGGCGCAGGTTGCGCGTGGCGATCTTGGCGCTTTCGCCTTCGTTGCGGACCAGCTTGGTCATTTCCTTGCGGCGCTCCTCGCTCATCGCGGGAAGCGGCACGCGGATCAGGTCGCCCATGGAGGCCGGGTTCAGGCCCAGGTCGCTTTCGCGGATGGCCTTCTCGATCTTGGCGCCCATGCCCTTTTCCCAGGGCTGCACGCTGATCGTGCGCGAGTCGAGCACCGACACATTGGCCACCTGGCTCAGCGGAACCTGCGAGCCGTAGTACTCGACGTGGATCGAGTCGAGCAGCGCGGAATTCGCACGGCCGGTACGGATCTTGGTGAGGTTGTTCTGGAACGCGGCGAGCGACTGGTTCATCTTGGCGTCGGTCGCGCTGCGGATTTCGGCAATGGTGGGGGTCGTCATCTCAAATTACTCCTCAGGCATGCACCAGCGTGCCTTCGTCCTCGCCCATGACGACGCGCTTGAGCGCGCCGTTCTTGAAAATCGAGAACACCTTGATCGGCAGCTTCTGGTCGCGGCACAGCGCGAAGGCCGTGGCGTCCATGATGCCGAGATTCTGCGCGATAGCCTCGTCGAAAGTGAGCGACGAATAGCGCGTTGCATCGGGATGGGTCTTCGGATCGGCGGAATAGACGCCGTCGACCTTGGTGGCCTTGAGTACCAGCTCGGCACCGATTTCGGCACCGCGCAGCGCGGCGGCCGTGTCGGTGGTGAAGAACGGATTGCCGGTGCCCGCGGCAAACACCACGACCTTGCCCTCCTCGAGGTACTGCAGCGCCTTGGGCCGCACGTAGGGCTCGACCACCTGCTCGATGGCAATGGCGGACATGACGCGCGCCACCAGCCCCTGCTTGTTCATGGCGTCGGCCAGGGCCAGCGAATTCATGACGGTGGCCAGCATGCCCATGTAGTCGGCCGTGGCGCGATCCATGCCCACCGAGCCTCCCGCAACGCCGCGGAAGATGTTGCCGCCGCCGATCACGACGGCGACTTCCACACCCATGTTCACCACTTCGGCCACCTCTTCGACCATGCGGACGATGGTGGCGCGGTTAATACCAAAGGCATCGTCTCCCATCAACGCCTCACCCGACAGCTTCAACAAGATTCGCTTGTGGGCTGGGCGGGGATCAGACATGGGCAATTTCCTTACTTGGGTTGGCG
>NZ_JBFTPJ010001238.1:0-2275 GCF_056398445.1 Variovorax sp. 01T439_2 | reverse complement strand
GCTTCCACCGCCGCATTGAGCGCCAGGATGTTGGTCTGGAACGCGATGCCGTCGATCACGCCGATGATGTCGACGATCTTCTTCGAGGACGCATTGATCGAGGCCATGGTGTCGACCACCTGGCCCACCACATTGCCGCCCTTCACTGCCACTTCGGAGGCCGAGAGCGCGAGCTGATTCGCCTGCCGCGCGTTGTCCGCGTTCTGCTTCACCGTGGAGGTCAGCTCTTCCATCGATGCCGCAGTCTGCTCGAGCGAGCTGGCCTGCTCCTCGGTGCGCGACGAAAGGTCCTGGTTGCCCGCCGCAATCTCGCCCGAAGCCGTGGCGATCGCATCGGTGCCCTGGCGCACGCCGCTCACCACGGTGGCCAGGCTCGCATTCATGTTCTTCAATGCCAGCATCAGCTGGCCCGTCTCGTCGCGCGACGACGATTCGATGCGGCTGGTCAGGTCGCCGTCCGCCACCGTCTGCGCCACGCGCACCGCCTCGTTCAGCGGCCGCGTGATGCTGCGCGTCAGGAGCCATGCCAGGACGCCGCCGAGCAGCAGCGCGGCCATGGCCAGCACGATCACGTTCATGCGGCCCGCGCGGTTCAGGCTGTCCACGGCATCGGCGGCCTTGTCGATGCGCTCGGCCTGGTGCGTCAGCATGCCGCGGATGCTCGCGTCGTAGACCTCGAGCATCGGCACCAGCTTGCCGTTGGTGATCGCTGCCGCCTCCTCCTGCTTGCCTTCGGCCTTGAGCTTGAGGATGGTGTTGCGCAGGCCCACGTACTGGCTGCGCTTTTCCTTGATGTCGGCGCTGATCGCCTGTTCCTCGGGCGAATCCAGCATGGCCTCGAGCTTGGCCTGCGTCTCGGAGATGCCGGCGCTGGTCTTGCTCATCTGCTTTTGCAGGTAGTCCTGCACTTCCGCATCGTTGCTCTTGACCAGAGCGAAGGTGCGCACGCTGTTGCTGCTGGTGTTGAGCAGCCAGTTCGCGGCCAGGCGCTCCTTCACGAGCGAGCGCTGCACCATCTCCTGCACCGCGTCGACCAGGCCCATCTCGTCGCTGGACATCAGCCGGTCGATGTCCACCAGGATCAGCATCCGCTCGTCCAGCGTGCCCAGGCCGATCAGGTAGTCGGTGTCCAGCACCGAGCCCATCTCCGGCGCCGGCTTGATCTGCTCCGCGCTCAAGGTGATCACGTCCGACACGCTGTCCACCACCATGCCCACCACGCGACCCGCGATGTTCAGCACGATCACCACCGTGAACTGGTCGTAGCTGGGCGTGCCCAGCCTGAACTTGATGCGCATGTCGATGATCGGGACGATGATCCCGCGCAGGTTCACCACGCCCTTGATGTAYTCCGGCGCGTTCGCGATGCGCGTCACCGCGTCGTAGCCGCGCAGCTCCTGCACCTTCTGGATGTCGATGCCGTATTCCTCCTGGCCCAGCGTGAAGGTCACGACCTCGAGCCGGCTCGAGGTGGCAGGCGCCGCGGCGCCCCGGTGTTGTGGGGGGGTCATGATCTCTGCCATATGGATTCCTTCAGCTGAACTTCTGCATGATGCGAACGAGCTTCTGCCCGTACTGCGGATCGGTGGCGTAGCCGGCCTTCTGCAGGCCGTGCGCGGCCTCGGCCGGCGTGTCGGCGGCCAGCACGCCGGCGTAGCGCGGGTTGCGCGTGATGAACCGGGCGTAGTCGGTGAAGGCCTCGTCGTAGGAGGCATAGGCCCTGAACTTCGCGCGCACGCGCTGCGGCTCGCCGTCCACGTATTCGGTCGTGGTGGTCTCCACCACCGGACCCTTCCAGCTGCGGTCGGCCTTGATGCCGAACAGGTTGAAGCTCTGGGTGCCGTCGTCGGCGCGGATCTCGCGCTTGCCCCAGCCAGATTCGAGCGCGGCCTGCGCGAGGATCAGCGGCGCGGGCACGCCGCTCGCCTCGCTCGCCACCTGCGCGGAGCCGCCCATGCGCTGCACGAAGCTGTCGACATTGCCCTGCAGCGAGGCCACGGCGCCCGCGGCCGAGCGGTCGCTGTTGCGCTGGTAGATGCCCAGGTCCACCGATGCGGCCGATGGCCTTGCCGGTGCGGATGGCAATGACGATGGCAGTGGCGACGAGCCGAGCGGAATGCCCGACTGCGGCGTGAGCGCCATGCCCGCGCGCGGTGCAAGCGAGATGCCTTCGCTGCCGCTGCCGTCCGTTTCGCCCGAGGGCGCCGCGCGGCTGAGCTGCGCGAGCATCGCCTCGGCCAGGCCCACGCCACGCCCCGAGAGGTTCTGCGCGAGC
>NZ_JBFTPJ010001237.1:0-1335 GCF_056398445.1 Variovorax sp. 01T439_2 | reverse complement strand
GTTCGGATCTAGCAGCATTTTTCCTTCCAGGGCTCGCGCAAAAAATGACACTTCCAGACTCCGCTTCTCCCATCTCCGGCGCACCCGTGGTCACCGGCATGCGCGTGGTGCCCGTCGCGGGCCACGACAGCATGCTCATGAACCTGAGCGGTGCGCACGGCCCGTTCTTCACGCGCAACCTGCTGATCCTGACCGACAGCGCGGGCCACACCGGCGTGGGCGAAGTGCCGGGCGGCGAGAAGATCCGCCAGACGCTCGAAGATGCGCGCGGCCTCATCGTGGGCCAGCCCCTGGGCAAACACCACGCAGTGCTCAACAGCATGCGCAGTGCTTTCGCCAACCGCGACAGCGGCGGCCGCGGCCAGCAGACCTTCGACCTGCGCGTGACCATCCATGCGGTCACCGCCGTCGAGGCGGCCTTGCTCGACCTGCTGGGCCAGCACCTCGAAGTGCCGGTGGCCGCACTGCTCGGCGAAGGCCAGCAGCGCGATGCCGTGCAGATGCTCGGCTACCTGTTCTACGTGGGCGACCGCACCCAGACCGACCTGCCCTACGAGAGCGACCCCGGCGCCGCCGACGACTGGTTTCGCCTGCGCCACGAAGAAGCCATGACGCCCGAAGCCATCGTGCGCCTGGCCGAGGCCACGCATGCGCGCTACGGCTTCACCGACTTCAAGCTCAAGGGCGGCGTGCTGCGCGGCGAGGAAGAGGTGGAAGCCATCCGCGCGCTGCACGAGCGCTTTCCCAAGGCGCGCGTCACGCTCGACCCCAACGGCGGCTGGCTGTTGGCCGATGCGATCCGCCTGTGCCGCGACCTGCATGGCGTCATGGCCTATGCCGAGGACCCTTGCGGCGCCGAAGGCGTGTTCTCGGGCCGCGAGGTGATGGCCGAGTTCCGCCGCGCCACGGGCCTGCCCACGGCCACCAACATGGTCGCCACCGACTGGCGGGAGATGGTGCACAGCCTCTCGCTGCAGTCGGTCGACATTCCGCTGGCCGATCCGCACTTCTGGACGATGCAGGGCTCGGTGCGCGTGGCGCAGCTGTGCCAGGCCTGGGGCCTGACCTGGGGCTCGCATTCGAACAACCACTTCGATGTGTCGCTGGCCATGTTCACGCACGTGGCCGCGGCCGCGCCGGGCAAGGTGACGGCCATCGACACGCACTGGATCTGGCAGGACGGCCAGCGCCTGACCAAGGCCCCGCTGCAGATCGAGGGCGGCTACGTGAAGGTGCCCACGCGCGGCGGCCTGGGCGTGGAGCTCGACATGGACGAGGTCGAGAAGGCGCACCAGCTGTACCTGAAGCATGGCCTGGGCGCGCGCAACGATGCGC
>NZ_JBFTPJ010001236.1:0-1335 GCF_056398445.1 Variovorax sp. 01T439_2 | reverse complement strand
TCCTTGATGCGCGGCATGTTGCGAAGGGGCTCGATGACGATGACCCCCCCCTCTTCCACGCGGCTGACATGGGTTCGGCAGGTCCAGCGGGGCTTTCCGTTGACCGTCATCGCACAGGAGCCGCACACGCCAACGCGACACGCGAATCGATAGGAAAGGTCTGGCTCCTGGGTCCGTTGGACCTCCGTCACGACGTCCAGCACGGTCTGGTTTTCGCGCCAGGGGACCGAGTACGTCGACAAGGAGCCATCGCCGGTTCCTCGAGAGATTCGTACGGTGAGTTGTCTCTGCTTCGTGGGTTTGTCGGTATCCATTCTGCCTCGCATCCGCGACGAATCGCTATGGAGGAATTCTAGAAATCCTGTTTTTATGAATCAATATTATTTAAATTGATATTTATTGAATTTATTTCGTCCGGTCCGAGAAGTGATCTGCCCATGGAAGGTCTCCGCCCTGGTGCGGAACTTCAGTTTTTCTCGACGTCCGAGCCATGCCGTTGACGCCGTGATCGCAGCGGGCGGCACTTGGCGACCAATCAGGAAACCGCCTTGGTGCGATCACGCTGGCGGACCCTGCCCTCCCCATCGCGATTTGCTACCGAGCATCGCCTCCGGCGCGGGTATATACTTGATGCGTCGCAATTGCAACGCATCACGGCCGTGAAGACTTCCACCTTTCCCTCCCTTCGAGTCGAGGCCGAACTCCGCTTGGCCGCCGAGAGCGTGCTCCGCGAAGGCGAGACGCTCAGCGCGCTGATCGAAACAGCCGTACGCGAAGCCATCCAGCGCCGCCAGGTGCAGGCGGACTTTCTCGCGCGCGGTCTGCGCGCCAGCCAGGAGGCCCGGCGTACCGGCGTTTATCACTCCGCGACGGCCGTGCACGGCGAACTCCAGGCGCGACTCGACGCGCGGCGTAAACAGGTGTTGGGGTGAACGGTGAATTCCAGGTCAGATATACCGATGCAGCCCGTGAAGACCTGATCCGGCTTTTCGACTTCCTGCTCGTGCGTGCAAGAACGCGCGAGGATTTCGACGCGGCGCAGCGCACCATCGACACTCTCGCCACGGCGATCGAGAGCCACTGAAGCCGAACACCATTCATCTTCCGCAAAGCGAGTGACAGCCCGTTCTTGCGAGAACTCGTGATTCCCTGCGGCGGGGCCGGCTACGTCGCACTTTACGAGATTGAAGGTGCTGAGACCGTCAACATCCTGGCGCTTCGGCATCAGCGTGAAGACGACTACCACTGAGCAGTTGGGCATCACCACCTGGCAAGCACCGRCTCCCGCGCGCAGCGAATGAATGCTTTCGCCTGCTGGCAAGGCATACTCGCACG